>JAVHLO010000321.1 GCA_031082105.1 Planctomycetota bacterium | reverse complement strand
ACCAGGCGACTTCATTCGCAGTGACTGCCCCCGCGACCCACACTGTGACCTACTATAATCAACTGTGGACAGAAATGACCGCCACAACCGCGCCGGGCGGCCTGCCGATGACGGCGGAAAACGGCGTGACAGTCCAGTGGCTGAAATTCGGCCAGTTCGTAGTGCCGCCGTCAGGCGGTCTAGTCTACGACGGCTGCACCGTGACCGACTGGGCGGACCGCGCGAGCTACGTGACCTTCGGCGCGGCCTCGACGGGGTCAGGATCAAGCGAGCGTTGGCAGGCGAACGCGGCCGGGACGCAGCCGATGTACGTTGTTGAGACCCCCGGCGGGCTCTTCGCGCCGCAGTATTGGCATCAGTTCAAGCCGACCATCACACTTGCCAACACGGCGCCGGACAACACCGTCTCGACGGAGGCGCGGACCTTCTTCGGTGCGAGCGCCCTCGAAAGCGGGCTATACGCGGCTTGGTCAAATTGGTGTGACCGGTCGAGCGCGCTCACCTTCTCGGAGTACACGACGCAAGGGTGGGTGACGACTGATACTCGTTCCTGGACGGTCCTCAGCGCCTTCGAGGCCACGATCACGTATGTCCTGCCGGACACCACCCCGCCGGTCGGATCCATCAACATCAACAATGACGCTGTCTACACCAACACGCAGAATGTGACGCTATACCTCACGGCGGAAGATCCTGAGTCCGGCGTCGCAGGAATGAGGTTCTCGAACAACGGCGTGGACTACACGACTTGGGAACCGTTCGCCTCGACGAAGGCCTGGACGCTCACGGCAGGCGACGGGACCAAGACCGTCTGGGTCCAGTACAAGAACGGCTGGGGACTGGTCTCAACGTACTCAGACGACATCATTCTCGACACGACACCCCCGGCCGCGCCGACGTTGATTTCGCCGGCAGACCTTTCCTACACGAGCAATCAGACACCGACCTTCGACTGGAGCGATGTGAGCGACCCGTCGGTCCCCGTCACCTACAGACTCGAAATTGACGATGCAGACGATTTCCTCACGCCGGTCATTGTGAAAATGGACCTCTTGGAGTCAGCCTACACCCTCTCCGGCACGCCGCCCGAATATCTCACGGACGGGCAATACTGGTGGCGCGTCTTCGCGAAGGACGGCGCAGACAATCCCAGCCCCGCGTCATCCGTCTGGTCGTTCACCGTGGACACTGCGCTCCCGACGATCCCGACTTTCGAACTCTATGATCTGACCTCCAGCCACACGGATTGGACGAACTCGCAAACGATGGGCGTCACAATGACCGAGGACGGCACAGGCAGCCCCGTCATTCGCTGGTTGCTCAAGGAAAACACTACGCCACCGACTGTCGAAGAGATGCTCGCCGCGCAGACCGCGAGACCCACGCAGTACACCACAAGCAGCCCCGACGGCCAAATCGCCGTCTACGCCTGGGTGATGGACAGCGCGCAGAACATCAGCGCCGCAGGCCAGTATTCCATCGGCCTCGATACGGTCCTGCCGTATGTGGATACGTTCGAGTTGAGCGACCTCACCAGCGGGAGCGACCTGTACACGGATGAGCTCACAGTGACACTCTCGGCAGCGGGCTCAGATGCGAATCCGATCGTGCGGTGGATGTTCGTAACGAACCCTGCGTCGCTCGAGTCGCCGCCCACGGAATCCGAGATGTGGGCTTCCGGGCTGACCGAGCCGCCCGCCACCTGGGAGTTCCCGCCGGAGACGCTGCCCGGCGATCTGCAGGTCGGCGCCTGGGCCATGGACGCGGCGGGCAACGTCTCACCGTGCCTTGTTGCAGGAATAGAGTACGTGTTCATGTCTGGGCCTGGGATCATTGCGCCTCCGGAGGGGCTCTTCGCGCGGCCGTATGTGCCATTGCGGATGGAAGTCGTGGGCCTGGAAGGTCCCATAACTTGGGGGTGCGAGCGCGGAACCATCATCGAGGGAACCCCGTTCATCTGGTGGATCAACGATGGCTCGGGGATTTTCTCGATCTGGGCGAGCGGCCTGATCGGCGGCGAGCCGGCCATCATGCGCACGAAGGTCACCGTTGTCGCCTTGCCGCCCGGAGGAACTACGGGTATCGGCGGCGGCTGGGGCAGCCCGCCGTTTTTGCCAGTCGACGGCCACCACAACCTCACAGGCAGCCACCACTTTGGCATCCCCGTCGCCCGCACATACAGCGGCAAGGGCTTCCTGCTCAACCTGGCGCTCAGTTACAACAGCCACGCCTTCGAGGCCCGCGAATACATGGGATTCAGCTACAACTGGACGCATTCGTATGAAATCTATGTGCATCAGGCCAGAAACGGCAAGCTCGAGCTCAAGGACGGCACAGGCGGCCGCGTCCTCTTCTGCAGAGTCCCCATGAACCCCACGATCTGGACGGCCTTCGACCCGAACACTCAGAAGAACCCGTACGGAAACTACTCGCAGATAGAAGCAGTCACCGGGAGCGACCCTTCGTTCGGCGTCTATCACTACCAGATGACCACAAAGGCCCGGACGAAGTACTTCTTCCGCGAGATGCCCGGCGACAATGTGCCGGAAAGCCGCTACGGAAAGCTCAGCAAGCCCGCGTTCGTCGTCGGCATCCGCGACACGAACGGCAACGAGATGCATTTCGCCTACGAGGCCATCACCGACCTCTCCGAAACCTGGCCGCGCACCCGCACGGTGCTCAGAAGCGTCACGGACTCCGCAGGGCGGTCGGTGACCTTCTTCTATGAAGTCACCCCGCCGGTCCCCGGCATGGCGAAGCTGCGCGGACAGCGTATCACTGCAATCACGGACACCGCCGGAAACACGACGGCCCTTTACTACAACGACGACGGCCTCCTCGAAACGGTGCAGGCAGGCGGACTCGGCGGCGCGACTTGGGGATTCGCCTACTACCCGCTCATGCAGAAGCGCTTCCGTCAGATAGAGGCGAAGGGCGACCCGAACGGCAACATTTCCACCTACCTCTTCCTCGACGGCCCGCCCGGCAGGGCGCACTGCGCGGAACAACTGAACGGTCGCCTCATCTTGCACACACAGAGGTCCACCAGCGCCGACGGCTCGCCTACCATCGTCACCAACGCCAACGGAGACGAGCGCACCACAGCCTTCACCAGCGCCATGAACGCATGGGAGAATATCATAGACGAAATGGGCTTCGTCATCACGCACGAGCTGGACGACTACCGCAACATCCTCTCGGAAAACGACCGCAATCAGGTCATGCGCGAACACACCTACGACGACCGCGGCAACCGGCTCGATACGACTGTCAAGGAAGACGAAACCGCGCGCCAATACGAGAAGTTCGAGTACACGGACGACCTGCTCCGGTTCCATCGCGGCCCGGTCCTCAATGAAGGGCAGACCGGAGAACTGCTCGCCCTGACGACGGAATACCAATACGATTCCAATCGCAACCTCGTCTTCACCATCGAGCCGACCGGCCAGGCGGGGCAGCGTCGCACCCAGTTCGTCTACAACTCCGTCGGCCAGGTCATCGAGGAGTATCGTGGCACGGGCGTCCCGCCCACGAACCTCAAGCGCCGGTACGTCTATGACCCCGCCACAGGCCATCTCCTCCAGCAGATCGACGACCCGAACGGCGAGAACATCATCACCAGCTTCGCATACGACGTCCTCGGTCAGAAGGTCAAGACCTGGGACGGAAACGGGAATGTCACCAAGTTCGCCTATGACCGCTTCGGACGCGTCAACCGTGTGATCGGCCCCTGCGCCACGGAAGGCGAACTCGCCCAGCGCGAGGCCGCGGGTCAGTACGTCCAGAACACCTATGACGGCAACGGCAACCTCACCCAGACCCGCGACGAACTTGGCCGCACTACGAGCTACCAGTACAACGACCTCAACCTCCAGACCCGCGTGACGGACGCACTTGGGAACCGGACGATCTACGAATACGACTACATGGGCAACCGCACGAAGGTGATCGACGCGCGTACGGGGGACGGCTCCTACTCGGCTGAGATGACCTACGACAAGCTCGGCCGCCTCATGAAGACCGTCCAGAACATCGGCGACCCCGCGGCAGTCCCGCCCTCGGCCGTGGCCATCACCAAGTATGAGCTCGACGGCAACGGAAATCGCAAGAAGGTCTTCGGCCCCGGCGCAACCGAGGAAGAAGCGGACGGAATCGTCACGGTCAATACCTACGATCCACTGAACAGACTCCTCTCCACGACGGACCCGATGACCTACACGTCCTCGCAGACCTACGACCCGCGCGGGAACGTGCTGACCGTCACCGACGCCCGAGGCAACACCAGCGCGAACACCTACGACCTCACCAACAAGCTCGTCAAGCGTGTGCAGCCCCTACAACTGACAGCGCTCTTCACCTACGATATCGAAGGGAACCTCCTCGAAACGACCGGCCCCTGGTTCGATGCGAATGCCGATGGCCTTCCCAATGACTCCGATCCGGCCTATGCGTCCTACAGCACCTACGACAACCTCAATAGGCTAGTGACCACCCGCATCGAAAGCCACC
>JAVHLO010000320.1 GCA_031082105.1 Planctomycetota bacterium | reverse complement strand
ATCCGTCCAATCCGTGAAATCCGTGTTTCCCTCGTGACAAACAGCCGTCGTACTGTGGATTCGGAAACAATTATGAAAGACAGCTTAGATTCTCACGAGAAGATAGCCGCTGAAACCACCGAACCCGCCGAGACTGCCCGGACGGTCGTCATCTGTAGATTCGGCGGTTTCCGCGGTTTCGGTGGTTGATTTTGGCTGCGGCTACGCTGCGCCAGGCAATCTGCGAAATCTGTGGTTGAGGAATTCAAGCATGACTGAGAAGCACTCGAGCGTCCATCCCTCCGCGAAGCTCGGCAAAGACTGCGTGATCGGCGATTTCAGCGTGGTCGGTGCGGCCGCGGTCCTCGGCGACGGCTGCATCCTGGGAAGTCACGTCGTCATCCATGCCGGCACGCAGATCGGCAACGGCGTGCGCATCGACGACGGCGCCGTGCTGGGCAAATCACCCATGCGTGCGGCGATAAGCGCGATCACCTCGGAGAAGACCTTCGAGCCCTGCAGGATAGGCAATGCATGCGTGATCGGCTCGCACGCGGTCGTCTATGTCGGCGCGCGGCTGGACGACAACGTCATGGTCGCCGATTTTGCCTCCGTGCGTGAAGAGGTGGCGATCGGCCCGAAGACCATAGTGGGCCGCGGCGTGACGATCGAGAACCGCTGCACTATCGGAGCGCGCTGCAAGATAGAGACCGAGGCGTACATCTGCGCGTTGTCGACGATCGGGAACTTCTGCTTCATTGCGCCGGAGGTCACTTTCACGAACGACAATTTCCTCGGCCGGACGAAGGAGCGGTTCCGGTTCCACAAGGGTCCGACGCTGATGCGCGGGGCGCGCATCGGGGCGAATGCCACGCTCATGCCCGGGGTCGTCGTGGGCGAAGATGGGCTTGTTGCGGCGGGTTCGATCGTGACGCGCGACGTGCCTGCCCGAAAGATCGTCCTCGGCACGCCGGGCCACATCTGGGGCGACGTGCCGCCGGAGCAGCTTGTCGAAAGCCAGGAGGAGCTGGCTGAGGATATCAGGGCGTTCGAAGGCTCGCGGCCATAGTTCGCAGGCCGGCGCACGGAGTATGGGACATTTCACGACTTCCCTGAGACCGCTTGGTCACCATGGACCATCTCCGCCCGCGCGTTCCATCTTGACGCGGGAAACCCTTCCGGTTGCTTTGAGGTTTTGAGCATGAAGCGGCGACTTCTTATCATTGTTGTGCTCACCCTGACGGGTTGTGTGGTGACTGACATCTCCGGATCGTCCGATGTCATGAACCCGCCCGAGCTGTTGAACCCCCCGCCCAGGATGCCGTTGCGCGTCGGGCTCTACACCGCGCCCCAGGTGCGGGAGTACGAGACCGTGACCGCCGACTCGAGCTACGATATCGGCGGCGCGGTCTACTCCGCGGCGGTGGAACAATCCGAACGAGCGTTCGAGTCGCTCACGATACTCGGCAGCCTGCCCCAGCCCGGCTCGCGCAAAGACCTTGATCTCATCGTCGCCATCAAGAGCGCGAATGTGCAGTATGGAGGCATCTTCGCAATCGACTGCAAGCTGGCCCTCGAGTTCGATATCCTGCTTCCGTCAGGACAGAAGCTCGACTCCTGCACCGAAGAGGCCACAATGGAATTCCAGGCCGGGTTGGACGCCGCTTCAAGGACGACCGAGGCGATCCGCATCCTGTGTCGCGCGACTGTCCTGAAGTTCCTCCGCAATCTGCGCAAGCGCAACGATATCCTCGCCGCCCGACGCGCCCCGGACCAGGCCCATGACGGCGCCGCCGGCCGGATGCCCGAACGAACGGCCATCGGCCGCTCGGAGACGGACGCGGAGCCGGCCGGCATTCGCTTGCTCGAGCAGGAGATCGGTTTCAATGTCCTCGACTACATGGTCTTCGACCCGAACACCTGCGCAGTCTCACTGGTGGGCCACTGGGACGACGCGTACGCCGGGCCGCCCATACCGTACCTTCAGCATCTGACGACGCTGCTGGAAGACCCGGAGCCGATGTTCGCGTTGCGATGGACCGATCAAGCGAAGGCGCAGGTGGAAGACCTCTTCCGGAAGATGGGGGATGCCGACGAATGCGCACGACTGGTCGCCCAATGGACGGCGAACTGGGAAGGAGAGACGCCCCTGGGCAACGCGCGCCTTGTCCTCCCGACGCTCGGAATCCGTCCCGTCAAGGACGGGAAGGCGCCGGGCGACCTCGGGGCGGAAGTCGCTTTCAGGTCGGACGACAGTCTCCTTGTGACGTCGGTCGCGCCGGGCTCCGCGGCGGACCGGGCGGGTCTCAAGGTCGGCGACGGCCTCCATTCGACGAGCGAGGGGCAGCCCATCAACCAGTTCGATCTCGTCCGCCTGATGAGGCGCGCCGGAGCGGGCACCGTCGTGACGCTCTCGGTCTTGCAGGAGCAGGAATTCAAGGAACTGACCGCCACGCTGGAAGCAGCCGCCGGCGATCCGTGGGAAGGGTTCGAAAGGACCGACTTCCTGGAGCAGTTGTTCCGCCTGGGAGGTGAAGAGAAGGCAGCGGAAGTCATGGCGGAGGTCGGCCTCGGCAAGAAGCTTGAGGGATACTCGGCCGACGAAGTCTACATGGCGACCGTCCGGTTGATGGCCACACTCGACGTCCTCGACGACTACAACCGGCTCTTCTCCGAGATGCACGAGGGCAAGATTTCCAAGACTGAGGCGGAGATCGCGCTGAATCGCGCCGTCTGCCAGGCGTATGACAGCATGCTCGGCTTCTCCAACATGCCCGCCGCCGGCGCGTTCGACAACATGATCGCGAACGGGACGAGCCCCGGCTCGGCGCTGGGCGCCGCGATAGATGCCGCGGACCCGGAACTCATGGCGCTCCAGCAGGTCTGCCTCGACAGGATCTACTCCAGGCCGGAAGGGATCCAGATCCCCACCGAGCTCATCATGTCGACCTTCGGCGCGGATTTCACTGTGACGCCGGATTTCAAGAACCTCGACCCCCAATCCCAGCTCGCCCGGTCGATGTGCGAAGGGGACTACCTGCTGAAGTCGCTCCTCCACGCCCCGAGCCTGAGCAAGGTCGTCCCGAATTACATGACCGATTTCGCCTTCGCGGTCGCGAACCCGGACAAGTCGCCTGAATCGATGAGACACGGCGGCCACTTCTGGATATCGGTCGCCGGGCTCGACCTCGTTGAGTCGAGCGACGGACGCTGCCTCGCGCTGCGCGACGCGAAGATGCAGGTCAATTACCGCATGTACGGCCCGGGCAAGGAGGATCTCCCCGCGATAGCCGGCGGCTACCACGAGCTGTTGACGGGCCTGTACGACGACCTTTCGCGCGTATTCCCGATTCTCCACGAGCTGCGCGAGTGCGCAAAGCTGGCCGGCGCTGCTCGCTGGCTCCGCGGACGCAAGGCGGACATTCGGATCCCCGCTCAGGGCCAATGTGCCTGGAGCGCGCCGGCGAGTCTGCCCGGCGCAATACACATGTTCCAGCGCAAGACCGGCGCTGGGTCGCTCCTCGAGACGACCGCATACGCCGACGGCGGCGTCGACCTGACGCCGCCCGCGGTCGAGGTCCGCAGGAACGAGTCGTTCAAGATGCCGGTGATCGAGCCGCAGGTTTATAAGAACACCGCGCTCGAACGGGTGCTCGCAAAGAAGATCGAGGTCCCGGAATGGCGGCCCGAAGGCTGGGTCGCGCGTGCGACCAAGGGCGAGCGGACCCGCGAGGAGTTCGAACAGGTGCTGACGGTCATTGCGAACTCCAAAAGCGACCTCGGCGAGGCCGCGTATGCCCGAGGGCGGATCGAAGAGGGTCTGCGCCTGGCTTCGGCGCTCGAGGCGATCGAGGGACAGATGAACCTCCTCACGAAGAAGGGAGTCGACCGCACGGCGGAGTTCGAGCGGCTCAACAAGTCGCTCACGGAGGCCGAAACGGAGTTCCGCGAGAGCGCGACCGACCTCCTCGATCGGACATTCAACACGATGGCAGGCCGGATGAAGGAGATGCGTGCCCAGGGGCTTGTCGAGAGTGAGACCCTGACGGACGAGTTCGGTGCGTTCGTTGTGGCGTTCGACGAGTTCAGGAACAGGTACAAGCAGATCCAGACAGGGCTCGCCGCGGTCGACGCGGAGACGCGCCGCGAGGCGTTGAAGCAGTTGTCGAAGCTCGCGCTCGACATCGCAAAGGATTGTCCGGAGACCTTCGGCCCGTTGAACAAGGCGGTGGTACTGAAGGACGTAGCGGAGATGGCGGACAGCCTGTGGACGCTCGGCTCGGCGGCCGCACAGATGGGAAGCTTGACCGAGAACGCGGACGCGGAGAACGCGAAGCTGCGCGACCTCATCCTGCCGATCCACAAGCGGCTCAGCGACAAGCTCGACGCCGTCCGCAACGATCCGGTCGTGAAGAAGCTGGCCGGGCGGTAAGCTACCGTGGGTAGGCCGGCCGACCCACGGCTACTCACATCGCGCCCCTGCTATGTAGGTCGCTGTCAAGACTTTTCGACGAAACAGGAATTTGCAGTG
>JAVHLO010000031.1 GCA_031082105.1 Planctomycetota bacterium | reverse complement strand
GTTACCGCAGCCGGCGGATCCAGCCTTCCCATCCATAGATGACTGCGTCTCCTGGATACAGGACTTGGAGCGCCCCGTCAGGAGCGACACGGACACGCACGACCGAACCGTCCGGGAGCCGCCACTCCGCAAGACAGCTCATCGCCGGCCTGCTGCGCGCAAAGTCGATCTCGTACAGGCCCCGCGCGGTCGGTACGACAAGCACTCCGCCCGCCGCAATGCCGCCGCTCAACACCGCCTCCGGCAGCGGAAAGTTGTCAAGCGCGGGCATCGCCGCCGGGTTGCCGGGCATGCGGTCGGCCGCGCCCCCGCGCGCAACTGCCCGATCCGCCGCAGGCTCTCCGCCCTCCGCGTCCGTGCCGCCGCCGGTTTGCCCTTCTCTCTCGCCGCCGCCGGTCTCCGGCCTCCGGAAATCGAGCGCGACCACGGACGAGCCGACAAGAAAAACGAAGCCGGAATCGTCAGCCGTTGACCACCTGAACTCGAACCGCCGACCGCGCATCCGTGAATCGCTTCCGGTTCCTTCATCGGCCGTCCCGCGGCCCACGCCCTGCGCGCCGCGTCTTCGCATGGACGCAGACTCTATCGCGCCGAGGCAGCAACCGTCGGCGGCCCGCAAGAGGTATGCGCAACTCGCGTCCAGCGGCGTGACGACTGCGAAGGAATCGGCGGCGGTCGACACGCGACGCGCCCGCGCCGTGGCGGCCTCGCCGGAGTTCGGACGCGCGCCGGGTTTATCGGCGGATACGTTGCATGAAATGGCCGGCGGCTGCGGCGACCAGCCATAGGGCGGAGCAAACTGTGAAATGAACGGCGACCGCGCCAGCTCTTTTCGTTCACCGCCTTCGGTGACGTCGACCGCATAGCAGACGAGCCATACAGGCCGGCCGAAGAACAGGTCGACCGCAACGACCGCTCCGTGCCCCGTCGCCGCGACGACCAGCCCGTCATCGGTCACTGCCGGCATCGTCAGCAGGCCGCCCAGCGTTTCCAGCGCGGTCTCGTCTTCACCGGCAGCTCCGCCGCCGCCGGCCAGCCCCGTGCCCGGCGCGGTCTGCCAGCAGACGGGGACCAACCATCCATGGTCGACGTGTTGCCCCGCTCCTCCGCTCCGGCGGGACATCGGGCTGCAGGCGAGATAGTGAGTGAATTTCTGCGTCCCCGGCTCGGCCGCAACGGCCACGCTTACAAGATCCATTTCCACCGCCAGCGCCGGCGAAAGCCGGGAAGCGCCGATGGTCGGACCTTCCGGCAGGCCGGCGGGCGCGCCCGGCCGGGATCCGTCAGCGTCCTTGTCGCCCGGAACGCCCTCCGCGAGGCCGCAGGATCCGGCAGACGCCGCGCGGAGCGCCCGGCATGCATCGATGAACTTGTCCGTCTCCGGTCCACCGCGACAGAGTTCGAAGAGCGCGAGCGCCCTGCACAACTCGCCGCGCTCCATGCAGCGGCGCGCGAACAGAAGAACGGCCTCGTCCCCCGGCCCGGCGCAACCGTATTGCTTTGCGTACTCGTAGAGGCCTTCGTCGGTTCCGGATTCGATCGCCTTTTTTTTCGCCTCGCCCGCGCGGATGCCGACGAGCCGATCGAGCGAAGCGCGCAAGCCCGCATGCCCGGCCAACAGTCGGTCGCAGAACCACCTGACGCCCACGTACCTGATGACGGGCGTCTCACGCATCTCGCGCTGCGCCTTCGAAGAGAGCCCACGGCGCGCGGTATTTTCCGCGCCAGGCAGGGCGCTGCCGACGCCGGACTCGCCGGCCTGCGTCCGGATCAGGCCGGGCGGGAGGGACTTCGCGAGATCGGTTCCGGCCGCGGCCTGGACCACCACCGGGACACGTAGAAATTCCGGGCCGGCCTCCTGCCGTATCGAGTTACAGAGAGCCGCCGCCTCGCCGACCTGCTCCTGCATAAGGAGTTCCAGCATCCGCGAGACCCGGTCTCTCATCCCGAGCCGCTCCCCCTCGTCGATGTACAGGCCTTCCCTCGGTGCGACCTCGACCGCCGCCGCTGTCGTGTCGGCTGACTCGGTCTCCTCCGCGGCAAGTCCCGCGCAGCAGAGCGCGATGGCCAGCATCACGAAGGACGCAAGGATTGGCCCGTCTTGACAGACGCGCATGGAGAAGAGTCCTAACCCGGTGGACGCGCGGTATCTTGTCGCTGCAAGCCAACGTCACCGCTTCGCCTGCTGCCACAGCCGTTCCATCTCGTCGAGGGGGACGTCGGCGCAGCTCTTTCCGCGCTTGTGGAGTTTCCGTTCGATGTACTTGAACCGCTTGATGAACTTCGCGTTCGTGCGCTGAAGCGCGTCCTCGGGGTCGATCTCCAGTTTCCGCGCGATATTGCAGATGACGAACAGGATATCGCCCAGCTCGTCCCGCACCGCGGCCTCGAAGGCCACCGAACCGCGCGGCTCCGAACGCCTGCGTTTCCCGGCGGCGCTGCCCCGCTTCAACGCAAGCACGCGCGCCTTCTCCCCGGCGCGGAGCGCCTCAAGCGCTTCGGCGAATTCGCGGATCTCTTCCGATAGCTTGCCGAAGACGTCCGAGACGTCCTGCCAGTCGAACCCCACATGCGCGGCCTTGGACCCGAGCCGGTACGCCTTCAACAGCGCAGGCAGGCTCAGCGGTACGCCGTCGAGGAGCGACTTTCGCCCGGCGCTGGACTTCTCGCGGAGCTTGATCCCCTCCCAGTTCCGCAACACGTCGTTCGCGTCCCTTACTCGCGCGTCGCCGAAGACGTGCGGATGACGCCGCTCGAGTTTGTCGCTGATCCCGTTGATGACGTCGGAGATGGTGAACTTCCCCTTCTCTTCGGCGATGTACGCGATGAAGACAATCTGGTAGAGAAGGTCGCCAAGCTCCTCGAGCAGCATCTTGAAATCCGCCGCTCTGATCGCCTCGAGCGTCTCGTGCGATTCCTCCAGCAGGTAGGCGCCAATATCCGTAAGCCGCTGACGCCTGTCCCAGGGGCAGCCGCCCCTGCCGCGAAGCCGGCGCATGACTCTCGCAAGCCTTTCAAGCTCAACCGGTCTGGTACGTTTTTTAACTATGGGGCACCTCTCCAGCCGCCGCGTCTGTCTGGAAGTCTTCGGCGGCGCAAGAAAGGAGATAGGGTGATCTCGGGGATACGGAGATCGGTATCTGATAGAACCGGCTAGCCACTACTCTCAAGCCCTGCAACACCATCTCCACATCCCCGGTATCCCGCTATCTCCTTTGCTTACGCTCTTTACTCCCCTCCAAGTTGCCTGAAAACGAGGTATGATAACAAAAAAAGACAACGGGGTCGAGAAAAAGCTTGCATTGTGCCGATGTACTACGTATAATAAATTGCTCTGTCCTTCCGAAACTGCGCAGACCGACGGCAGCAACGGAAGAACCCAAAGACCGAGAAAGGAAAGGGCCGTAGCTGTTCCAATGGGGGAATGCCTGCGTCGGAAGCCCCGCGGAAGGGCCGTCCGCCGGCAGGCGCGATTGAGAGGAAACAGACATGCACAGACAAGCGACCCGCCTTGCGCTCGTCCTCGTTTCCCTTTGCCTGCTCTGTCTCGGCGCGCCGATACTCGCGCAGAACGACGCGCAGGCCGAGAAGCTCGTCGACTCGCTCGCCGGCGGCAAGGGCGACTCATTCTGGCGCACGGTCCGCGAACTCGAAGCGCTCGGCGACAAGGCACTGCCCGCGCTCGAGAAGGGGATCGTCAACCCCGACCCGTTCGTGCGGGTCGGCGCAGCCAAGGCGATCTTTGCGCTCGGCCGGAAGAAGGACGGCGTCCACACGCTGACACAGGTAGTCGGCGAGAAGAACCGCGACGCGCAGGTCCTCGCCGCGGAGACGCTCGCCGCGGTCACGCGCGGCGCCACGGAATACGGCGACGCAAAAGAGATCGAGGACCAGCTCGTCAAGCAGCTCGACTCCTCCTACGACAGGCCGTTCAAGATCGCGCTCTGCAAGGCGATCAACAGCGTCGCGAACGGCAGCTCGCTCGCGCTGAGAGAGCTCAAGAACTTCCTCGACTCGGGCGATCAGGCCGCGCAGGAGGAAGCGGCGCTCGCGCTCGCCGAGATGGACAACTTCGAGCCCGCGATGGACACGCTCAAGCGCCTCGCCCAGGAGTCCTCACCGAACGGCAGGCTCGCCAAGGCGCTCCTCGACATCAAGACCCTTCAAGACAAACAGCTTCGCGACCTGCAGCCCGCAGCCGGCGGCGGCAAGTATCCCCTGGTCGATGAGGTCATCAACCACATACTCGGCAAGTACGTTGACGCCGAGAAGATCACCCGCGAGTTGCTCATCGAAGGCGCCGCCGAGGGGATCGCGAACAAGCTGGACGTCTTCAGCGAGTACCTCAACGAAAAGCGGCTGAAACGGCTGACGGAGGACATCAACCTCGAATACGGCGGCATCGGCGCGCACGTGAGCATGCGGGACGATATCCTGACCATCGAGCGGCCGATCTACAACGGACCGGCCTATCGCGCGGGACTGAAATCGCTCGACAGGGTCGTGGAGGTCGAGGGCATCGTGACACAGGGAAAGACGGTGGAGGAGCTGGTGGGCAAGCTGCGCGGAAAACCCGGCACGCCCGTGAAAATAAAAGTCTCACGCCGCGGGTGGGAGAAGCCGCGCGATTTCGAGATCGTCCGCGAAGAGATAAAGATACCCACCGCGAAGAGCGAGATGCTCCCCAACGCCATCGGATACCTGCAGCTCACGTCGTTCAGCACGGAGACCCCGTCGCTCGTCGGCGAAGGGATCGCCAAGCTGCTCGAACTGGGCGCCAAGGGATTCATCATCGATCTCCGCAACAACAGCGGCGGCGTGCTCGCCGCCCCGCGGGCCATCTGCGAGTACTTCCTCGAGCGAGGCAAGGTCGTGGTCACAACCAGAGAAAAGGGCGGCGTGATCAGCGGCAAGTACGAGACCCGCGACGATTCCAACAAGACCGATCTGCCGCTCGTCGTGCTGGTCAACTACGGCTCGGCCAGCGCGTCCGAGATCCTGGCCGGCGCGTTGCAGGACCATGACCGCGCCACCGTAATCGGCGAGCGCACCTACGGAAAAGGGAGCGTCCAGCATATCATTGAAATGCGCTCCACGCGCTCCGCCACCGCGCTCAGGCTGACGACAGCCAAGTACTATCTGCCTTCAGGCCGTACGATCGAAAAACAGCGGACCCGCGACATGCTCGACGAGAAGACCGAAGAAGGCGGCATCCTGCCCGATATCGTAATCGAGCCGCCGAAACGGAACTACTGGAAGGACGAACACCTGTCGGTCCTTCTTGACTCCTCGCTGCTCGATAAGTACGTTACCGACAACGCCGAGCAGAACGCGAAGAAGTTCACCGAGGTCGCCATGGAGGACGGCCTGGACCATTCGAAGTACCCGGGCTTCGACGCGTTCTACGAGAAGATCCAGACCGAGCTGAACGTCAAGCTCGACAAGAACGACGTCCGCGAGGCGCTTAGAGAACGCATCCGCCGCCACGTGTCGGACAAGCGCGGCCAGGAGTTCCTCACCGACCTGCAGGAGGACGTCCAGCTCCAGCGGGCCGTCATAGAGATGTGCAACAAGCTGCACGAGGACCCGAAGACGATAGCGCAGTTCAAGCTGTTCGCGGAGAAGTTCAACGCGCCGGACGCGCCACCCGCAGAGAAATAGCCGGCTGTCCGAGGCGCGCAGGTCCGCGCAAGTCCCCCTTGGCAGGGGCGGATGCGGGAGGTTATTCGCGAAGCCGTTTCTTGCCGCGAGTCTTCTCACTCGGCGTTCGATATGTCCGACTCGGAACTTGAACAGCTTGAACAGGGCCTGACCCGCGCGGCATCCCGCCTCGGCGGCACAGTTCTCAAGGACGGAGACGCCTTTCTCCTGCGTGCCGGGTATCGCCTGGCGCTGAACCCGAACGATGCCCGCGTGGCCTTTCGCATCGCCCCGCGTCATGCGGGCGCCCCTGCGGAGGGCGGCGCCGGCTTGACCGACACGTCCACGCACACGGTGATCCTGCTTTCACGCCTCTGGAGCCCGAAGCGCCGCGCTATCTGCCTGGAACGGCTCCATGAGCTCGAGGCGCTTGTCGCAACCGCCACCGCCGGCCGTCCCGGCGTCACAGATACGGGTGGGACCGCCTTGCCGCCTGACGGCGTTACGCCGGCGACGTCTTCCGCAAAGCCGCCGGCGACGCCGGCCGAGCTGAAGAACCTGCCGCCCTTCCGCGTACGCGGGGTCTACGGGTTTCTCATGGCGCTCTCATCTCTCCTCCTCTCCGCGGCCGGCGCAGGCGCGCTGGCCATGGGTTGGCTCTGGCTGCTGAGCACGCTTCAGATACTGGCGGAGGCGGCGAGCCGCCAAGCGGCCGGCCCGAACGGACTCGCGAAGTTCTTCCTCGGCGATTTCAAGGAGTTCATGCAGCCTTACATGCCGGCGATCAGCGTGTCGGTCGGCGATGCCATGGGCGGCGCCGTGCTCGTCGCGGGCAGCGCAGCGGTCCCGCTCGGGATCGCGTTCTTTGTCATCTTCTTCGTCCTCGAACTGATGCCGCGTACCCGGGCGTCGTTCTTCCTGATCCTGCTGCTCTGGGGCGCGTTCTTCGTCTGGTTTCTCGGGGCGTGGGAGTTCGGGATAGGCGTGCTCCTGACGGCCTTCACGCTCCCCCTCCTCGCGCTCATCGGATATCGCGTCGGGTGGGAACTCCGGCCCGCCGTATGATCGTCGGTTCGATACCTGGCCACAGAGGCACGGAGACACCGAGAGACGGAGAGGAATGAATGTCACCATGGAGAGAAGAACCAAGATCCATGTTGGTTCCTGGAATTCTACTCCAGGGTTTTCTTTGTCCGGTTGCGTCGCGGCTGTGAAGCCGCGCATGTTCGTGAAAGAGCCACTTTGAGCATCCTGCGCCTCATTACAGTCCGCACCCGAACCGCGCCTGTCCGGTTTGGGCCGGGAGGCGGTTTCGTCGGAGTCCTCCTGTCAGCGCTGGCCGTTGCGGCGCTCGTCCTGGTTTCGGCGGGCGCGGCCGGGGCGAAGAACACGGACGACAAGACCGGCGGCGCGGGGGGGGGGAAGGCGGAATCGACTGCCACCCTCGGCGGGAGCCTGTTCTCCAGCCGGCCGGCCGAGTTTTCCGAGGTGCGCGACAGGATCGTGGTCTCACTGCCGTTCGGCATGCGGCTCATCAACAGCTACTACAAGTTCTCGCCGTTCGCCTGCCTCGCGCTGCAGAGCGAAGAGAAGGATCCGTCGAGCCAGATAGGGTGGCTCGTGAACCTTGGCGTGAAGCTCGATTCGTTCATACTGCACACGCCGGCGTTCACGCTGCTCTACGTGGCACTGCTCCTGTTTCCAGTGTTCGCGGGCGTTTTCAAGCTCATCCTGTGCCGCCGCAGGCCGGCGTCGTCGGGGCAGGCCGGGCCCGGGTCCGGCGGAGGAGCCGCCGACGCCCCGGGCACCGGATCCGGCAGGCGCCACGAGACCGTCACCGTGATCGTCTGGCTTCTAACCCTCCTCACGGCCGGGACGGCCGTGTTTCTTGCCGGGTCGCGATCCGACGCGGCGTTGAAGAGGCCCATCCCCGCCAACCTCACGGCGGAGAAGGCGCTATCGCCGGAACTTGTGCGCAGATGCGGTTTGACCCGCGCCCTGTCCGGCGCAGAATTGAACTACTGCATGGACAACGCAGACGCGGATGTCCGATACGAGGGCACGTACGCCGCGGTTCGGATATTGAAGCTGGAATTCGTCCCGGCGTTCATCCGCGGGCTCAAGGACCCGGACATCCGGGTACGGCGCTGGGCGGCGACCGGTCTGGCGACGCTCCGCAGCAGGGCCGCCTTCGATGCGCTGTTAACGCTGTTGAACGACCCCGAACCGATGGCGCGCTACAAGGGCGCGCTCGCGCTCGGCAAGCTGGGAGACCGGGCCGCGATAGATCACCTGACGGCATTGCTGAAGAGGACGGATGAGTTTCTGTGGGTCAGGCTGTTCGCCTTTCGGGCCATCGAGCAGCTCATAAGCCAGAAACGGTGACGTCGCCCGCGCGGCAGGCCGGGCCTGTTTTTTTGAATTGCGCTTTTTGATGGACGCTGAATACCTGTTGGGGGATATCCGAATGGAAGAGAAGAAGGAAGACAAGCACGAACGCTTCAGGAAGATCGTCTCGGACTGGAGGGAGTTCATCGAGAAGCGGAGTGAAGAGGCTACCGATTTCGCGAAGCAACGTCCGGGCACGGCGCTTCTCGTGGCGTTCGGGCTGGGCCTCTACCTCGGTCGGGGCCTCTGGAAGCGCTAGTCCGCATTATTTGCGAACGCGGCGACATGCCGCTCGAGTTCGTAGTGACGCCGTAAGGCGTTGTCCAATCGAGCGCCTGACGGCGCCACTACAAACTGTGCGACTCGATCAGGCTTCTGGTCCGGCGCATCGGCTGAATTCCATCATTCGCGGTTTCAAAACTCCGTTTCGCCGCAACCTGTGCAGTGTCGATAATATTGTTGTAGTGAGGCATCATTCCAATGAGCGATGAACCCCGGAAGAAAGAGGAAGGACTCATCGAGCGCACGCTCGATTGGGTGGAAACCTGCATCTTCGATGGGATCCGGCGCCAGATCCGCGAGATGGGCAACTACGCGCTGGAGCACACCGCGCGCATTGTCCTGGCGCTGGTCGCCCTGGTCCTGGCTACGGTGTTCCTTTCGTTGGCGATCGTTGTCGCGCTCGAGCAGATACTGCCGCTTCCGCTCGCGCTTGCGATCGGCGGGGCGCTCTTCGCCCTCGTGGGCATTCTCTTCTGGAAGACGGGCAGGTCGGCAAAGAAGAAGTAACCCGGCGACGCGGACGGAGAATTTTTAGAATTGAGATTTTAGATTCTGGATTGCGGCTGTTCAATCCAGAATCTGAAATATAACTTCCAAAATCGAAACGGTTGCTCTATCCGATAGTCCAGCTCCGTGCGGACGTCGTTCCATTTTGTGATTGGGTTGGACCCGTGCCTCTGCAAGCCCGTAAGAGCGAAGAGCGTAAGCGACGCCGGTCGCCGAACGAATTCGTGTCGATCGCGTTCGGCTTCGGGATTGCCGCCGTTTTCTTCATCGTCGGCGGGCTCCACTTCTGGCCGCGCGGGACGGACCGGGACCTCAAGGGGATCGTTCCGGCGGAGACGGCAAGCCGGTCGCCATCCGCCTACGTGCCGCCGTCGACGAGACAAGTCCGGATCATCATCAAGAACGTGCCGACTCTCCCGTTCCCCGTCGAGCGCATCGCTTCGGGGCCGACCCCGACGACAGGATCGACCCAGCGCGCGGAAACCGCTCCACCCGGACCGCCGGAACGTCAGGCGGTCTCGCCCGTCACGCTCGTAGGCACGATCATGAGCATCGAGAACGAGCAGCCCGTCGCGGGCGCCGCGGTGCAGGCGCGGGCGGGGAGCGCGGAGGTGGAGACATTCTCCGACACGACCGGCAGCTTCCGGCTCGTGGGCGTGCCCGGCGATGCCAGGTCTGTCTCGATCACCATTACCGCACCGGGATACGCGCCGCTTTCGCTCGATACGCCGGTGTACCCGGACAGGAGCGAGGCGATGGAGACCCACGTCGCGCTCGTGCCGGTGGGCACGCTCGTCGGCTCCGTGCTCGACAGCGAAGGCAAGCCGATCCAGGGCGCCGGCGTGTCCGTAGCGCCGGAGAACGCCACGGCATCCGAGACATGGGCCATTTCGGCGAAGAACCTTACTGGCGCGGACGGGGCATTCGCGTTCGCGAACCTCTCGCGGATACACGCCTACACGCTCAGCGTTTCGGCGAGCGGGCACAGCGACTGGAACAGGAAGGGCATCCGCCTTGTGGAGTTCCCCGCGGTCACGCGCATCGACGTGCGGATGTTCCGCAGGGGCGTGCTCTACGGCCGCGTGGTCGGTTCCGCGGGGACGGGGCTTGGCGGCGTGCGTGTCGTGGCGACGCACGCGCAGACGAAGGCCGTTGCGCTTGCCATCAGCGAGCCCGACGGAAAGTACCGCATGGAGAACCTCTCGCTGGGCGACTACCAGGTCTGCGCTAACGTCCCGCGCATGCTGCCGTTCCAGTCGACGGTCACGGTTGAGGGCGTCACCGCGCTGGTGATCTCGATCGAGCGCCGCGGCCTCATAGAAGGGAAGTGCGCGGCCGCCGACGGCGGCTCCTTGCCGCCAAAGACGGTCGTCCAGATCGGCAGAGTGGTGGGCGGAGCCTCGCCCGACTCGGGCCGGTCGAAGGTGGAGCAGCTTTTCACCCGCACGTACTACACCGGCGGCCGGCCTGAGGCGGCTGCGGTCGGCGCCGTGCCCGCGAATCCGGCCGATATGTCGTTGCATCCCCAGGACTCCGTCGTCGTCAATTGGAACGGGCAGGTGCTGTTCGACGACCTCGACGAAGGCGACTACCACATGATCATAGCCGGCGACGGGTTCCTCATCGCGGAATTCGGCGACATCAAGGTCACGTTCGACGAGCCCGCGTCGCGGACCGACTTCCCGATCAGGCGCGGCACGACGCTGATCGGCTCCGTGCTGAACGGCGA
The DNA here is from genome assembly GCA_031082105.1 of Planctomycetota bacterium. Lineage (GTDB taxonomy): Bacteria > Planctomycetota > MHYJ01 > JACQXL01 > JAVHLO01 > JAVHLO01. The sequence continues at coordinate 4,947 of JAVHLO010000031.1, read as the reverse complement.
CGACGGCAAGCCCATTAAGGACGCGATCGTCACCCTCTACGAGAGCGCGGCGGGCGGGGCCGATCCATCATATGGCAGGAAGCTGGCGGAGGCGTCGACGCGGGCGGACGGCAGGTTCATCGTGGACGGCCTCGTGCCGGGCAAGGTGCTCGTCCTGATCGCGCACAACTCGTTTCAGGCGAACACGACGGCCGTCGTCCTGCGCGAGGGGGAATCGGTCTCGCAGACGCAGGTGTACTTGAAACCGGCGGGCGCGATCGAGGGGGTCGCCGTGAGGCCGGACGGGACGCCCAACCCGTTCGCGTGTCTGCTGTTCACCACGCAGGACGGGCGCAGCTCGTTCATCGTGAGCGCGGACCGCGACGGCAAGTTCGCCCTCGGCCCGCTCAAGCCGGGAAAATACCGCGTCACCGATACCGGCCAGGAAGTAGAGGTGACAACGGGCGAACCGGCGAAGGTCCGCGTGCAGACGAAGCCCGTCTCTACAGGCGATGGGGAATAATGGTCCGGCAGGCGCACCGAAAGACGGCAATAGGAATGCCGGATGATCAAAGATGCGATCCCATCCTCCCGGAAGAAAGGACGAGACTGTTCCGAAGCACAGGGACCGTGATCGGCAGCGCGAAGCGTAGGGCGAGCAAACTGATCCACGCAGGTCGCGTGCTTGACTCGCGCCGAGGCTGGAACCAATCCGTCGCGAACGACTGACCGGTAATGGGTTGTGAGGAGCGTCCCCCATCTCCCCCCACCGCGACCGTCAAGACGCAGATCGATCGGGTAGCTCCTCCGCGTCTCTGTGGTTTAAATCAGCAACTCGACGCGCTACTTGAAGTCGCCCACGATCGTCTCGGCGCTCGGATATGTGGTCATTCCCAGCAGGCGCCAGCCGTCGGCCTTCTTCTCGAAGTACATCGTGAAGCGGCTATAGTGGTCCCCCTGCTTGGCGAGCACGATTGCGCCGCGGCCGATACCCTCGACCCAGTGCGAAGACAGCGCCTGCGGATTCTTCAGCTCCAGCACCGCGCCCGGCAACATGTTGTACGCGGACTTCTCCGGCGGGCCGGCGAGGCCCACAAACATGGCCTTCTTCTGCTCCTCGGACATCGAGCCATACTCGGCCAGCGTCGGAATCGGCTTGCCCAGCCATTCGGCGACGTTCTTTGCGAGCTCATCCAACTCCGGACTGGAAGGCATTCCCTTGAGGTCAAAGAGCGCAGGCAGCCGCCCGGCCAGGTAGTGGTCGACATGGCGGGCGTTCTCGTCCATGGCCGCCAGTTTCCAGTCCGATCCGTCCTGGACGGCGTAGAAGTACACCGTGTCGCGTACCTTTCCGTCGATAACCACGTCCGTCTCGACAACCGCCCGCGCGCCCTGGACGCGCGGCTCCTTCGGCTGGAGCGCGAACTTCTTCCGCGCGGCCTGTTCGTAGAAATGCCTGCCGGAATCATCCGCGCGATCCCACGCCTCCGCCGTAAAGACGCCCTTGGCGGCCGCTTCATCACCGGCCTGGATCGCCTGATGGAGTTTCTCGATTGCAGATTTCGGACTCCCTGGCGACGGGCTCCCCGAACACCCGAGCAGGGCGCCGATGACGGCGCACACAAGAACCAGGCGTCGCAACGCGCTCATCAACATTCTCCTTCTCCGATACTTACGGATTCCAGCCCGATCAATTCAGGACCGTCCTTGCGGACACGCGCATTGCGCACAATGATACAGATTCGCCATGGCAAGTCAAGCATTCCCATCTTCCGCGACATGGTTGTTGTCCATAGACTTTGTCCGGGCCGGCATATTGCGACTCTGCAAGGCTGCGGCTCTACCGCTCCCTTACGGTCGCGGCACTGATTGCGGCGGCCGCAACATTCTTCCAGACATGCCGCCAGTCCCCCGCCGCAGACAGGCCATCGCCCGGCCCCCGGACCAGAAGCGTCTTTTCTTCAAGAATTAACTTGACAAACGCGCGTTCGATTGTTATGATGATGTCGTAAATGAGACCAAGTTAGTCTTATTTCAAGAAGGGCGACGCGCGAGGGGGCGCGGAGATGATCGCATGGTGTTCGGAAAATGCCCGGGGCAGGACACACAGTACTGGAAACCCGAGGACATCTACGATGTCGCGTGCCCGGGTTGCGGAAGCCCCGTCGAGTTCTGGAAGACGGACGTCTATCGCTCGTGCCGGAAATGCGGCGCGCGGTTCGCCAACCCGCGGCTGAACATGGGCTGCGCCCAGTGGTGCGCGTACGCGCCCGTTTGCCTCGGGCCGGATGTCACAAAGGCGTTCGCGGAGCTGAAAAAGGAGCGCGCCGGCACAGACGCGACGACAAGAAAGGAGGAAAACGCCATGGCCAAGCAGATCAAGAGGAAGATCATCAAAATCGACGAGAAGAAGTGCGACGGGTGCGGTCTCTGCGTTCCCGCGTGCGCAGAGGGGGCTATCGCGATCGTAGACGGCAAGGCCAGACTCGTGAGCCAGAAGTACTGCGACGGCCTCGGCGCCTGCCTGGGCGAGTGCCCGCGCGGGGCGCTGACCGTCGAGGAGCGCGAGGCCGCGCCGTTCGACGAGGCGGCCGTCAAGGAACACCTCACCGCCCGCGAGCCGAAGAAGGAGCTGCCGTGCGGGTGCCCGGCCGCAAGAGTGATGCGCCTTGACCCGGCGGAGACGCACGCGGGCGCGAGCGCGCTCGCCCACTGGCCCGTCAAACTACAGCTTGTCCCGCCCGGCGCGCCGTTTCTCAAAGGAGCGGACGTCCTGCTCGCCGCGGATTGCGGGCCGGTCGCCAGCGGACGATTCCACCATGATTACCTCAAGGGCAGGGCCGTCATACTCGCATGCCCCAAGTTCGCCGATTTCGAGGCACACAAGGAAAAACTGACGGAGATACTCACCACGGCGCGACCGGCCTCGTTGACCGTCCTCAGGATGGAGGTCCCATGCTGCGGTGGACTCGTCAAGATGGCCGAGGACGCGATCCGCGAGGCGGGCACGAAAACCCCGCTCTCCGTCATCACGCTCGCGCTCAACGGAGATGAGAAGGAGCGGAAGAACGCCTGATGTCGCGGAAAGGGCAGGAGGACAATGAGTGTGGACGATTTTGGATTTCAGAATTTGGATTTTGGATTGGTCGTAAGGCTGAATTCGACATTTCGCTCACTTACTGAAAGGAGCCGGACATGTTCTGTTACCAGTGCGAGCAGACGGCAAGGGGGAAAGGCTGCACAGCCGGGGGTGTCTGCGGAAAACCGCCGGAGGTGGCGGCGTTGCAGGACCTGCTCATCCACGGGTTGAAGGGGATCTCGATCCTCGCCACGGAAGGAAGAAAGGTCGGCGTCAACGACAAAGAGGCCAACGTGTTCACCCTCGAGGCGCTCTTTTCGACGCTGACCAACGTAAACTTCGACCCGGCGCGGTTCGCTACGCAGATCAACCGTTGCGTCGCCTTGCGGGACCGGCTGAAGGAGAAGGTCGCCAAGGCGGGCGGCAAGACCGGCTCCTCCGAGGATTGCATCACCTTCAAGCCTGAGGCCGCGCTCGACGCGCTCGTCCGCCAGGGCGCCAGGCTCGAGAAGAAGGTGCCCGACCCGGCGCTTGACCCCGATATCCAGTCTCTTCAGGACATCGCGCTCTTCGGTCTCAAGGGGATCGCGGCCTACGCCGACCACGCACAGATCCTCGGTAAGTCGGACGACTCGGTCTACGCCTTCGTTCACGAAGCGCTGGCGGCGATGACGCGGAAAGACCTTTCGGCGGACGATTGGACCGCGCTCGTGTTCAAGTGCGGCGCGACCAACCTGAAGGCGATGGAGCTCCTCGACGCCGGCAACACGGAGACCTACGGCCACCCCGTCCCGACAAAAGTCCCGCTCGGCGTCAGGAAGGGCAAGGCGCTCCTCGTCTCCGGCCACGACCTGCGCGACCTCGAAGAGATTTTGAAGCAGACCGCCGGCAAGGGGATATTCGTCTACACCCACGGCGAGATGCTGCCGACTCACGGCTACCCGGCGCTGAAGAAGTACGCTCACTTCCACGGCCACTACGGGACCGCGTGGCAGAACCAGCAGAAGGAATTCCCGTTGTTCCCCGGCGCGATCGTCATGACGACGAACTGCATCCAGAAACCGCTCGATTCCTACAAGGCGAACATTTTCACGCGAGGCGTCGTCGGCTGGCCGGGGGTGAGACACCTGCAGGACCGGGACTTTGCGCCGGTGATCGAACGCGCGCAGGCGCTGCCCGGATTCACGGCGGATGTCGAGGGCAAGACCGTTACGGTCGGTTTCGCGCGCAACGCCGTGCTCGGCGTGGCGGGCAAGGTCGTCGAGGCGGTGAAGAACAAGAAGATCCGCCACTTCTTCCTGGTCGGCGGCTGCGACGGCGCGAAGGGGGCCCGGAGCTACTACGCCGACTTCGTCGCCAAGGTGCCGGAGGATTGCGTCGTGCTGACACTGGCGTGCGGCAAGTTCCGGTTCTTCGACAAGGAGATGGGCAACATTGAAGGCATCCCGCGCCTCATCGACATCGGTCAATGCAACGACGCGTATTCCGCGATCCAGATTGCGGTCGCGCTCGCGAATGCGTTCAAGGTCGGGGTCAACGAGTTGCCGCTTTCGCTCATCCTGTCATGGTACGAACAGAAGGCGGTCGCGATACTCCTTGCGCTCCTGCACCTCGGCATCAAGAACATCCGGATCGGGCCGTCGCTGCCGGCGTTCATAACGCCGAACGTGTTGAACGTGCTGGTCGAGAAGTTCAAGATCGCGCCGATCACCACGCCGGACGCGGATCTGAAGGCGATACTGGGCTAAGCGGACTCCAGAAATTCTACAGGGGGGCGCTTGAAAGTCCGTTAGCCACAAAAAGGCACAAAAAGCACAAGAAAGAGCGCTGTAGTCCTGAGTCCACAATATCTGAAACAGAATTCGAGATCTTGACAACCCGGAAACCGC
>JAVHLO010000319.1 GCA_031082105.1 Planctomycetota bacterium | reverse complement strand
GGATTGCGACCGGGCAATCCAGAATCTGAATTCCAAAATCCATTTGATGTCCTGTTTTGGAGGGAACACCATGAAGCGCTGGAACTGGCTGCGCTGTACAATTACGGTTGTGTTGTGTGCGCCCGTCCTCTTCTCGTGCACAGGCACGACGGAAGAAGCGCCCGCCCCGTTGGAGGTCCCGGCGGGCTGGGTCGCGCTCGACAACGAGTTCGCGGTCGGCCCGGCGATCGTCACGGAAAACCTCGCCGTCTTTCCGATCAGGCGGCTGACCGACGCGAGCATGTGCAACTTCATCACGCTGGAGACCGGCCTGGTCAGAAAGAACGTCGTCGTCACCGAGGTCGGCGGCGAGGACGGTCAATCCGAGCAGCAGGTCGCGGTAAATCCGCCGGCAGGTCAGGTCGCGGGACAGGAAGGTCAGCGGCAGGCGGCAGGCGATGGGGCCGTGAACACGTTGAACATCCGGAACAACAGTGAAGTTCCGCTGTTGCTCCTCGCGGGCGATATCGTGAAGGGAGGAAAGCAGGACCGGGTCATCGCGCAGGACATGATAATCCCGGCGCGCAGCAAGCAGTTCGATATCTCGGTCTTCTGTGTCGAGCGCGGAAGATGGGAAGGCGGCGCGGCCTTCTCGGTCAGCCCCGCGATCGTCGACAACACGGTTCGACAGACCATCCAGCAAGGGAAGGGCCAGTCTGCGGTCTGGGACCAGGTGGGTTCATCGAACAAGCTGCTGGTCGGCGACGGTGAATCCTCGACCTACCTGCTCGGGCTTCAGAGTTCCGAGGTACAGGAGCGGCTTTTGAGGATGGAGAAGACCCTTCTTGCCGCGCTCGAGGGTCAGCCGGACCTGGTCGGGCTTGCGGTTGCAGTGGATGGAAGGCTTGTCTGCGCCGACATCTACCACGATTCGCGGCTGTTTGGGCAGTTGCTTGCGCGCCAGGTTCGCGGTTACGCGCTGGAGGCGATCAAAGGTCAGAACGCGCGCGCGATCGAGGAGAGGCATGCGCTTGTGACCCGCAAGAAGCCGAGCCCGCTTCCCGACCCCGCGCGGGTGACCGCGCTGGAGGTGGCAAGGCGGTATCACGAACTGCTCGAGGAGTCGTTCGAGAACATCGACAAGTCCACCTGGTCGGAGAACTGGGTTCGCGAGGCGAGGGACGTCGCGGAGTACATCCTTGTTGACCCGGTCAGAAACAAGACGATCCACAGGGTGTGCAACTGGCAATAGGAGCCAGTCCCGAAACCTCGATGTGGTGAAAAACGAGCCGCGAGCGTCAGCGAGCGACCAGACGACAACCCATTAGAGCGGGCCACTGGACGCTCCCTGACGGTCGCGGCTCGGGTCGGTTTCAGGATACGTTCGAAGGCGCACGGTCAGATCGAGGCAAGGAACCCGCCGATTACGGCGAGAATCGGCGTGAGTCTCTTCTGGATGGGGTCGACCAAAATGGAATTCCTTGACAATCTGCGGAAAAAAGCTATACTGAGACTCCAGTAGCCTGTAATGTTCGTGAGGCCGCAGTGGGATGACTGAGTTCGCAACGGCGATCTCGATCGTCGGCCAAGCGAGTAACTGAAGTCATTGATAGGAACCGTCGGCTTGTTCGAAGGTTCATGAGCAAAGCGGGCTGGAGGCGGAGGCGCGGGGGCATTGCGGGTGTAGCTCAGTTGGTAGAGCACGACGTTGCCAACGTCGTTGTCGCGGGTCCGAACCCCGTCACCCGCTCCAGCAAGTCACGCCGAAAGGCGAGCAGATAGATAGCAGCCTCGCCGTCTTAGATTCACTGCCGTCACACCTCCGTCGTCAGCGGAAGGAAACTCTCGGAGTTCATCCAGTGCCGACTAGCCCGGTCCATTCATGAAGAAGCGCGAAAGTGTCATTCCCGCTTTCGCGGGAATGACAGTCGGCGTTCTGCCGGAAGTTCCAAAACAAGCAGGACGCAAGCCGGTACTTATGAGACCGTCTCTAAGCGGTCCTAGGATAGTTCTGAAAGATTCGCGTCTCGGACACGACCCCACAGACGAGGGTGCCGTGCCACACATGCAGTTGAATGTCTCAGAACTTACCTCGGACCGCTTGGTGAGGGTTGTGGCCCACGTGTAACCATGGTCGGGGCGCCGGGATTTGAACCCGGGACCTCTTGGTCCCAAACCAAGCGCTCTAGCCAAGCTGAGCTACGCCCCGTACGGTGATCTGACCGGATATTCTACGCGCCCCTCGATCCCTCGTTTGCCGCGGGTCGGCTCGTTCCGCACTACAATCCGACAAAACTCCGTCTTCTGACAAGTTCTTTCGTCCTATTGTTCTTCCGTCTTTCGTTCTTCAGTTCTTTGGTTGCGGCCCGGCTGCGCTGTGTCCTTCCGTGTGCTTCTGTGGCCATTCCCGTTGCGTCCCAACGCGCCTATTTCTCCTCCAGCGCCGCTTCCCAGTCCGCGCGCGTGCCCGATTTCACCTTCAGGCCGGTGATGTGTGACAGAACCTCGTCCGCGTCGCGGGCGAACTTGATGTGCGAGCAGTCCAGATATTCCAGCAGGACCGGGATCGCCTCATCCGACTTCTGGCTCCGGACCGCGCCAAGCGTCGCGCCCACGAGGTTCCGGTCCTCGGTCTTCTCGATCTCCTTCCCGGCAAACCTGCTCAGGATATCGATAAGGATCACATCTGACTCGGGCACCCGTCCGAACTCGTGCAGCACGCAGATCGCCTCGCGCCGCACGGACGAGTCCTGTTCATTCTTCATCCGATCGAGAACGGCATCGAACGCGCAGCGTTCTTTCTTATACGCATCAGAGGTCGCAAGACGGCGTATGGCGTCGCGTCGGACTCGCGGCGTCTCTCCGTTCAAAGCCTCGTGGCACAGCTTCTCGAGCGCGCCCGCGCGGACGTTCGCCCGCGAGGCGAGAAAAGCCTCGAGCTCATTCCGCTCCGCCTCTGTCATCCCGCGCAGCTCGGGTGAGTCGAGGTTGAAATCCGCGAACGCCGTCTTCGCGTCCTTCCAGCGCGCCTCGCTGTCCTGGCCGGCGCGTAGCGTCCAGAATATCTTCAGCGCGTCCGCGCCCTCCGCGATCGCCGATCTTACATCGGAATCCGAGCGCTCGGGGTGGTCCATGTACTGCAGGACCAGCGGCACTGCGCGCGCGTCGCCGAGCTCGACGCCGACGACCGCGGCCCGGATCCGGTTGTACTCGCTCGCATCGCGCATGGCGTAGGTGAACAGGGCGTCGAGCACTTCCTTATCATCGACCTCGAGCATCTTGAACGGGTAGTGCAGGTTGTCTCTCCCGTTCGGCGCGTTCCCCGGCTGAAGGTACTTCGCTGCAAGTCGCGCGATCTCGACGCTGCCCTTGCAGCATTTGGCGCCGGCCTTTCCGAAATGTGACACGTCTCCGGAGTCCAACCCCGACTGCAGGGATTCCAGTACCGTCGCGTACTGTTTCTCGGCCTCAGCAAAGAAGGCGTGGTCGGCCTCCTTGAGTCCGGCGTTCCCCAGCGCTGCGCGAAGATGTTCGACCTCGACGTACGGGCAATCGAGGATCCCCTGGCGCAGCCAGTCTTCCGGTGTGGCGCCCGCAATCAGCGAAAAAACGAGGTGCGCCCCGTGCGGTTCCGGCTCGGTCGCAGAGAGCTCGTCCGCGAACCGTGCGTACGGCGAACCGTCCGGCACGGGCTTGATCAAGAACGTCGAGACGTCACCGTTCGACGGCGCGGGCCTCTTCGCGTTGCCGAGGTATCTGGCTCCGTCGAGGAGGGTCTCCACGGTCTTTCCGGCATCGATGATGATCGGCTGGGCTGGTGTCCGGAAGAAATATAAGAAATCCGGCGTCTTGACCGTGTCTCCGTACGGGTCCTTCCAGCCTTCGAGCGTCGCGAAAAGGTACGCGGGACACGAAACCTGCACCGCGCGCTTCGACCGGTTTTCGATGCTGAGGAAGAACTTCTCCGTGACGCTCGTGCGCGTGCGGCCGCCCTGACTGATTCGTGTCGGGCCGAAATAGCTCTTGCGCACGAAAGACGCACACAGCTTGGCCGAACCCATTCCTGCGAGGAGTTCGCAGTCCTCGGCATCCGCTTCCTTCGGGCGGGTCTCGCCGGCGGCCGGCTCCGACATCGCCACTGTCTCCGGCTTTGTGGGAGACTTCGCGGGCCGCAAGAGGATCAGCACGCCGGTGACCACAATAACCAGTGCGCACACCAGGAGCAGGCCAAGCAGGACATTCGCTCTCTCTTTTCTCATGGATGCTCTGTTGCTCCAGTCGGGGCCGGCTTGCGGATCTTCGGAAGGGCGTGCGCCCCTCGAGTGTGTCTGCAGCAGCGCCGCCCCGGCGCGTTCAGAATCCCGGAAGTGATCCCGAAGGTCTGTCGGTCCGGACAGAACCTGCGAGGTGAATTTCTTGTGAGGGCGGGCAGACTCGAACTGCCGACCCACGGCTTAAAAAACCGTTGCTCTACCGACTGAGCTACGCCCCCGAAACGCGGCGGCCCCGGACTCCTGCCGTCCTGCCGGGGCTGTCGAGCCGCT
>JAVHLO010000318.1 GCA_031082105.1 Planctomycetota bacterium | reverse complement strand
CTCAAGCATCCGCTGTCGTTCATCATGCTGGACCTGGATCACTTTAAGCACTACAACGACACGCACGGCCACCCGCAGGGGGACGAACTGCTGCGGGGCCTCGCCAAGATATTCTCGAGCGCTGCGCGCGCGGACATCGACCTCGTCGCGCGCTACGGCGGCGAGGAGTTCTGCCTGCTGCTGCCCGAGACGAAGAAGGAGAACGCGCGCAAGATCGCCGAGCGCATCCGCCGTCGCGTGATGTCCGCGTCGTTCCCGGGCGAAGAACAGCAGCCGCTCGGGAAGGTGACGGTCAGCGTCGGCGTGGCCGCCATGCCGGAAGACGCAAGGACCGCCGACAAGCTCATCGCCCGCGCCGACGCCGCACTCTACAAGGCAAAGAATGCCGGGCGGAACAGGGTGTGCGTGGCGTAGGCGGTGAACGCGGAGCTCGTCGGACGGTGGCGGTTTCCCCCGCGTTCGGTACATTTCACGCGTCTCGCTACGGCGTCCCGCAAGGGGCCGCCCTACCGGCGTGGCCATCGACATGCCTGTAGGGCGGGGGCTTGTCCCCCGCCGCCGATCTCGTTTCACGACCCGTGCAGCTCCTCGCTACGGCGGCCCGCAAGGGGCCGCCCTACAGGCGTGGCCATCGGCACACCCCGGGTACGGCGATTCTCACGCACCTCCCCCGGGGCACCCTTGGACGTACGGCTTCAAGCGCTCCCCCACCAAGATGAATGGGTAGTCCCACCAGTTCTTGACGTACCTGGCTCGAACCGGGTTGTTCAAGACATAGAAACAGATGTTTAGCCACTCCTCCCCGCACCGTTCGCTTGGCCGCAGTATGTGGTCATGCATCCCAACTTGCCACTTCGGACACGAGAGTCCTCGTTTTCTGCACGCTTGCCATGCCTTGCTCTTTGTCTCACCAGCCAGTTGCATTATCGTATCGCCTTTGCCGCTTGGCGCCAGCAGCATGTGAACATGATCGCCCATGACGCAGGCCACATCGACCCTCGCACCATGACCAGCCGCAACGCCTTCAAGCGTTGCCACTATCTCCTTCCTCTGTTCGTGATTCCAGACATCCGAGCACGTGTGTTCGTCCGTCATCCTGCGCCACCGACAGCCTTCCTCGCAGAAGGTGACGAAGCAGGTCGTTTCCGGATGACTATAGTCAGCGCCGACCATTCGCCGAGATGATCGCCTGACTGGGAAGTAAAGGCCATCGCGCGTGGCAGCCGGTAATCTGTGAGCGGTGGGTGTGCTCTCGTCCGCGCGATATAGACGATTGTGGCGTTTCCCAGCGGTCACAGCACCTGTCTCCAATTTCGCGGCGGGGGACAAGCCCCCGCCCTACAGCACAACATTCACAAGGCTCGTAGCACGCCCCCCTGTGGTTGGCCCGACTGGTGTGGATTCGTCACCAAAACCGTCGCTCGCCCCTACCACACGCCGGGTATCGGCTCGCCGCAGAATTTGCACTTGCCGTCCTCGACGAAGTTCTCCAGCGCGCCGAAATGGATCCGGTAGATGATCCGCTTGCCGCACTTCGCGCAGAACGTCGAGTTGTTCTCGTGGCCTGGCACGTTGCCGATGTAGACGTACTTCAGCCCGCACCCCTTCGCCACCCCAATGGCCGATTCGAGCGTCTTCGTCGGAGTCGGCGGCAGGCTCTTCAGCTTGTACTCCGGATGGAACCTCGTGAAATGGAGCGGCACGCGGTCGCCCAGCTCCTTCTTGATCCACTCGCACATCTTCCCGATCTCGTCGATGCTGTCGTTCAACGTCGGGATGACGAGGTAGACGATCTCGAAATGCTTCTCCGCAGCCTTGAGCGTTTTCAAGGTCTCGAGCACCGGTTCGAGTTTGCCCTCGCACACGTCTTCGTAGAACTTCGGGCTGAACGACTTCAGATCGATCTTCACGGCGGAGAGCACGGGCAAGAGGCGTTTGAGCGGTTCCTCGTTGATGTATCCGTTCGAAACGATGGAAGTCGCCAGCCCCGCTTCCTGTGCGGCCTTGCTCGTATCATGGACGTACTCGTAGAATACCGTCGGCTCGGTGAACGTGAAGCAGACGGACTTGATTTCCTTCTCTTTCTGCGCGAGCTGCACGGCCTCTTTCGGAGGGAGGTCCCGGGCGAGGACTTCGTTCGGCTTCGCCTGCGAAGTCTGCCAGTTCTGGCAGTGCTTGCAGCGCATGTTACAGCCGACTGTGGAGAGGCAGAGCCGGATATGGCCGGGCCGGAAATGGAATAGCGGCGCCTTCTCGATCGGGCCCGCGTCGATGCTGCACGGCTTGCCGTAGACAAGGCTCTTGAGCGTGCCACCCGTGTTCGCCCGGTTGTTGCAGAACCCGGTCTTTCCGTCCTGGATGATACACTCGCGCGGGCAGACCCGGCACTGGACCTCGTTGTCTTCGAGTCTTTCGTAGAACATGGCTTCACCGGGAGCGGTGGTCTTCTCTTCGCCGAAGGCATGCCGGGCGAGGGCCGGTCCGATCCCGCCCGCGCACGCAGCCGCCGCCGCGGACGCCGCCAGCTTCCGCGCAAACTCGCGCCTCGACATGCCCGAGCTCTTCACGTCGGAACTCACCGGCATAACCGCGTTCCTCGCCAAGAATCAGTACTGCAATCCGATAGAACTTCGCCTTCTTGACAACGCTCTTGTTCACCGCAAAGAACGCCAAGCGCGCAAAGCGCGAAAGTACACTGCATGCCCGAGTTCTTCATGCTTTGCGCTCTTTGCGCGCTTTGCGGTTGGCTTGGCTGCGACTCGGCTGCGCAGCGCAATCTGTGGTTCCGACTCGCTCGTCAGGCCAAGGGGTAATAGGGATTATAGCATCCGCGTCCGGAATGTCAAGCTCGACTACGATGCAAAATCTTGAATTGCCCGTGGGTTTCTGCTACCATCGCCTTGATGATGGAATACGGAGAGTTCGAGCGGTCGTATCGCTCGGCGGCGGGCGCGCAGCCTGTCGCGTACGCCTTCATCGGCAACCAGTTCTTTCTCGCCCGCCGGGGAGTCGCCCTCGTTCTCCAGCGGCTGGGCGCTGACTGCTGTGTAACGAACCAGGACTGTACGCGGCCTCCCGAGGACGGCACGCCGATCGCCGCGGCCGTGTTCGGCGCGCTCTACAACGCGACGTTCCTCGCGGGGACGAGGGCGGTCGTCGTCGACAACGCGCAGGACCTGTTGAAGAACGAGGCCGCGCGGCTTGGCGCGTTCGCCGCAAAGCCGCCGCGCGGCGCGTGCCTGTGTCTTATCGCGCCGCGCGAGGCCGCCCGACTTAGCGCGGTCAGCAAGCCGGCCAAAGGATGGGTCGTGGTCGATTGCAGCTCGCCCGACCGCGTGGGCGAGGCCGGCCGCTGGTTCGAGCACTGGGTGAAACTGCTCCTCGCCGAGCGCGGAAAGAAGATGAGCGACCAGGCGTTGCGCCTCTTTCTTGCGAGGTCGTCGGGCGATCTCGGCGACGCCGCCGCCCAGCTCGACAAGCTCTGCATGTACGTCGGCCCACGGGGGATACTCAGCCCGTCGGATATCGATAAGCTGGTCGTCGACGACAGCCGACACACGGCGTTCCAGATCGGCAATGCGGTACTGGAGGGGAAACCCGGCCTCGCGCTGGAGCTCGTCCGGGCGCTCTTCGATTCCGGCAAGCGGCCCGAAGACGTGCTTGGCGCGCTCGTGTGGCAGCTCCATGCGCTCCGGAAAGCGGCCGCGGAGGACGAGACCGGGCGCCGCAAGAACGGCGGTGGGTCTTATCCGGACCGATACGCCAGGCTGGCGCGGAATATCCCTGATTCGCGGCTCAACGCTGCGTTCCAGGCTGCGTACGAGGCCGATCGCGACGTCAAGACGGGAACGATGCAGCCGGAGACGGCCTTCGACCTGCTCGCGGTGAGACTTGCCCGGGCGCTGGGCGCCGGGAAGATCTAGGCCGACTTGTTCATGAAATTCGATTCGCTGTCATGCCGAACTCGGTTCGGCATCTCCTTCAGCGAAACGGCGGGCACGCAGCAAAGGAGATTCCGTCCACCGCAGCGGATCCGCCAGCGGCGGAAACCGAGTTCGGAATGACAGTCTGCCGGTGCTTTTCCTTGGTTCGTGAATAATGCGGACCAGGCCGCTCTTCTCGCGAACCTCCGGCAACTCGCGACAGTCTGCCAGTGGTTCATGACCTTTGAAATTCAGGAATCAGTGCCGCGACCGTGAGGGAGCGGTAGGCTGCAGGCTATCCCGAATCCGAAGTGTCACGAACCACGGATGTCATTCCCGCGTCCCGCTCTGAACGGGATCCGCCGTGGCGGAAAAGCGGGAATCAAGAGTGTCGGAAGCGAACCGTAAGGACCTGTCGAGGGTCTGACGAGGACTGGATTCCCGCTTACGCGGGAATGACAGGCATGTCGACGCTCGCGGTACACGGATAAGTCGCCCTGTTCTCAAGGAGTACGAACCATGGTTTCATTCTGCTCGAAGTGCGGTACCAGCCTCCCCAATGCCGATGTCGTGTTCAAGAACGGTGAAGAGGCGATTGCAGGCTACTATCGATGTCCCGAGTGCAAGG
>JAVHLO010000317.1 GCA_031082105.1 Planctomycetota bacterium | reverse complement strand
TATGAAGATGCCGTCCAGCTCACCGGCGGCAAAGGCGAGATCGGCGAGGCGGCCCAGGAGGAACTGGAAGCGTTGCAGTAGCCGCCGCCGATCGCCGGACGAGCAGGAACCGCCGAAGACGCTGAAGACGCCGAAGGGAATATGGAACGGGTTCAGTTGCTGATGAGTCTCGTTTCCGCCTCGGGCGGGACACCCCACAGAGGAGATTCCGAAACGAGTTCGGAATGACAGGCCGTCCATGCTTTTTCTGGATTCGTGAGTAATGCCCGTGGACAGCCGTCCCCCGCAACACGTTCCAGAACCGCCATGCGTATTCTTCATCTCTACTCCGATCACCGTTGGACCGGGCCTGCGGAGCCGGTTGTCCGGTTGTGCGCGCAACTGAACAAACTCGGGCTCGACGTCAGGTTCGCGTGCAGGCTCTCGCCCCGGCTGCCGCTCAAGGCCTACAGGCGGATCGTCGGCGATGTCCGGCCCGGCGAATGCTCGAATGCCGCACACGCCGCACAGTTCATGCACGTTTCGGACAGGTCCATCGCAGTAAAGGCGCTGCACGCAGGAGTCGAACAACTGGTCGGATTCAGGCTCAACAGGTACTTCAACGCGCTCGACAACCTCTACGACCTGCGCGCGCTGCGCAGGTACATCGACCGCGAACATATAGACATCGTACACACCCATCTGTCGCATGATCATCTCATCGGCGGGCTGGCTGCGCGCATGGCCGCGCGCGGGCCGCGGGTCGTGCGCACAAACCACAAGGGCATCGCACTGAAACCGCACATGGGAAACCGGTTCCTGCTCGAAAGCCTGACCGACGGCTATATCAGCTTTACGCGCATCGGCCTGGAACGCGACAAGGGCAACTTCGCGCTCGCCGACCACCGCGTGCTCCAGATCGACCCGGCGGTCGATCTCGGCCGGTTCCGGGAAGGGATCCCGTGCGCGCAGTCGCGGAAGAGTCTCGGGATACCGGATGGAGCGGTCGTCGTCGGCATCGTCGCGCGCATGCAGCGCCACCGCAGGTTCGGCATCTTGCTGGAGGGGTTCCGACGCGCGGTTGAATCGGAGCCGAGCCTGCGCCTGCTCGTCGTCGGGCGCGGCACGCACCGGCGCAAGGTGGCGATCGAGCCCGCGCAGCAGCTCGGGATCCGGGACAAGGTGATCTTCGCAGGTTACCGGTCCGCGGATTTTGTCGAGACGGTTGCCGCGATGGATTTCAAGATATTCCTCGTCCCCGGCTCAGACGGCACGTGCCGGGCCGTCCGGGAGGCAATGGCGATGGGCAAGCCGGTGATTGTCGCTTCAAGGGGGATGCTTCCGGAGCTGGTCATCGACGGCAGGACGGGATTGGTGATCGAGGACACGCCG
The DNA here is from genome assembly GCA_031082105.1 of Planctomycetota bacterium. Taxonomy (GTDB): domain Bacteria; phylum Planctomycetota; class MHYJ01; order JACQXL01; family JAVHLO01; genus JAVHLO01. The sequence goes on along the minus strand of JAVHLO010000317.1, from coordinate 3,188 downwards.
GAGCACATCGCGAATGCCGTTCTGCGCCTTGCGCGCGACAGCGGACTTCGGACGCAACTCGGAAGCAAGGCCGCAGAGGAGGCGCGATCACGGTTCGATTCCGCCGCGCAGGCCGCGCGCGTAGCGGCGTTCTACGCGACACTGGCCTGACCTGTCTATGAACACTCGGATATTTGCCGTGGATTCTGCTGAAAACCCCCGTCTCGTCATTCTGAACTCGGTTTCCGCCGCAAGCGGATCCGCTGCGGTGGACAGAATCTCCTTGTCCCAGGATAGCGGAGATGCCGAAACGAGTTCGGCATGACAGCTCAGTCTTCTTTCAGCAGAATCTGCCGTGGTTCCTTATCAGGCTCCGCGTAGATTCAGGGACGGCAAACAAATGCGCTGCACTCTCTGTTGGGAGGCGTTCTGATGACAGCCCATGACGGTTCTCATTCATCCGCTGCAAGGTTGCTCGCGCTTGCTCTCATCGTGATCGCCGCGGTCGGCGTCGGCCTGTGGTTTGGCCGGTTCATGGCGGAAGAGAACAAGGGCGATGCGAAAGCGGCCGGCAAACCTCCTCAGGTCGCGCGAGAACGCGGAGACGCCGGATTCTCCTCTCTGGAGATGAGGATTGCCGCGCTTGAATCGCGAGTCGCAAACTGGGAGCCAGACCCGCAAGCTCGAGTCGAAGAAACCCATCCGGCCGCCGAGGGAACACAACAGGCCAGGTCCGAAGATGCGCGCTTGGCGGAATTGGAGTCGCTTGTCAATGAACTCCGCGCGAGACTTGAGGAACTCACGGAGAGAGTGTCGTGGTGTGCGGTTCGTCCGCTGACCGATAGCGAACTGGCGAACTTGTCTGATACCGAACTCCTGCGAGTCGCCGAGACCGCCGTCAACAACTCAGACACTCGAGGAGCCGGGCGCGAGTACTATGAACTGTTCATGCGCCGGTTCCCTGCGCATGAGCGGCTGCCCGAGGCGCTCTTCGCCTTGTGTTCGCTGTATCTGCGCTGGTCACCGCCGGATGTCGACAAGGCCATACAGGCAGGCGAGATGTTTCTTGCCCAATACCCGGACCACGAGGATGGTACGTCCGTGTGCGCAACGCTCGGCGATGCCTATCGCGCCAAGGGCGATCCTGCCCGCGCGGTTCTAATGTACGATCATGCGCTTCAACGAGCCTCCGAAGGTTTCTACAACGCCGAGCTGTTGTACAACAAGGCCATGGCACAATACGAGGCGGCGGACAAGGACGGAGCCTATGAGACACTTCGCGGGCTTATTAGGAAACACGATGCAGATGCCGATGAGTACGTCGCGAAATGGGTATCGAGCGCGAGGGAGTTCTTGCAGGAGCAGACCGGGGGGCATTAGTGGTTCATGACATCTGAGATTCAGGAATCAGTGCCGCGACAGCGAGGGAGCGGTCGGTGGCAGGCTACCCGGAATCTGAATTGTCACGAACCACCACCCCACGCCACCCGTGAACACTGAGCAACGAGACGACAGTGCGTGGGTGCATGTTGGCATTGCCCGGGGAGGGCGAGGCTCCTGCCGAGCCGGGGGGGAATAGCGACGCAGTTCGCCGTTACATGAAGTCGAGATGCCGGAGAGAATCGCTCCTTCTCGATCTCACCGGGTCATCTGCCATCTTCCCGCCTATCGCGCCGTACCGCGGAACAAAGGTTCATACCTGTAGTAGCGTTGCAGTGCCAGCGCGGACATTGCATGCCAGTACGCCTTGCCGCGCACCAGACAATACATCGCGCCGGGATTCACTCGCGAGTCGAACGTCGCAGGGAGCGGTGACGAACTCTCCACCTTCTTCACTCCCCATATCGCATCCCTGAGCGCGCTGCCCCATCTCTTCCTGAATTCTTCCGAGTCTTGTCCGAGCGAACACGACGTCTTCCCCTCGAGGCCGGAACACCGCCACACGAGCGCGGTAGCAAAGAACCACCAGCGCGGGTTATCCCGGCTGGCAGAGGGCAGTCCCGCCTCGAGCTGCGGTCTGAACGTGTCAAGCAGCGCCTGTGCGTCCTCCGCCCCGCTGCACTCGAGCGCAAGCAGACCGAATGCGAGCAGCGCCGGATCGAGCAAGACTGCGGCCGTGGGCTGCTCCTTGCCGGAGGGTGAAGCATCGGTTGCGGTCGTCCCGCGTTCGCCGCCGCCCTGAGCCAGGCCGGATTTGACGGCGGAATGGATGTACGCAAGCCCCTTCCGCGCGGATTCGGCGTTGGCGGACTTGTCGCCCGCTTCCGTCTCTCGCAGCGCGAACACCGCCCAGCATGACGTCTCGAGGTCCGGTTCTTGAGAATCGAGCCGGCCCGGCCAGCCTCCGCCCGTAAGCTGGCGCGCGAGGATGAACTTGAGGCCCTCTTCGAGCGGCTGTTTCAGGGCCGGTGTCCCGAGCCAGCTGAACACACTTGCCACGGCAAACGTGGTGATCATGTGGCCCAGCATCGGGTTCTCGGAGCTGTCGACCGGAAAGACGCAGTCGTTGAAGAAGTAGCCCGCGAGCTCGCCTTCAGTGTGCCGGCACGCGCGCAGGAAGAAGAGCCCCCTGCGCAACGCGAGCGACGGCGCGGATTCGGAGCTGCCCGAAAAGTGGATCGGCGTGTAGCCTGCGCCATGGAGCGCGAGGACCGCCAAGGCCGTGGTCTCGCACGTCTTTCCGTTGTCGCTCTCCCACGCGCCGTCGGGCGACTGCCCGGCCACAAGCTCCTCCTGACCCCGCACCGGCGCCGCAAACGTCAGGCAGATGATCAGGGAGACGAGCGAGGTGGTAGCGTTCTTTGTCATCTTCATCCTCAATTCAGGCAGCGCTGAATTCAGGCTGCGCTGGAATGACAGGCCGACGCGGCATTGTAGCACAGGCGTCCCGCCTGTGCAAGAACCGAGCCGCGACTGTGAGGGAGCGACCGGACGACGCTGGATTCCCGCTTGCGCGGGAATGACGGTTCCTTTGCACGGGGCCACGGGAGACTGGATTCCCGCTTCCGCGGGAATGACAGAAATCGTCCGACGAGACGATGTCTCCTTCCGGCCTGCTGCCGCTGCTCAATCGAGTCCGCGGCGCAACCTGGGCACCGCTACTCCATCGAGATCGACGAGGCGGTCTAGCCTCGTCCGGCTGGACCCGCAGGTCCGCCACGGCGCAAAAACTCGAGAACGCAACCGGTGAACGCGCGGGCTTGTTCCAT
>JAVHLO010000316.1 GCA_031082105.1 Planctomycetota bacterium | reverse complement strand
GCTCCGGCGCCAGGTCCGGCCGCAGCGCCGGCGGAACCTGCCGCGCCGGCCCCGACGAAGCGCCCTCCCCCGCAACGACAGCCGGAGACCTTTGAAAAGCGAAAAGTGTGCCCCGGCTGCAAGGCAAGCGTCAGCGATCAGACCATCATCTGCGTTGGCTGCGGCACGAACCTGCTCACAGGCAAGAAGATGAAGACGTTTACCGAGTAGTTCGCGCGGTTCTCACAATTCACATCACGACTCGTGTGCAGTTCTTGAGCCACACCGAATTCAACGACTTGGGGAAACGACAACTGACATTCGGCAATTGACATTTGAAGTTGGCGCGGCCGTGCTCGACAGGATGTCAATGGTGAATGGTCAAATGTCAATGGTCAATTGCCGATTCCCGCGGTCCTGCAGGTAGAACACCCTCCCTGTGCTACATTCACGCGGGCACAGGCGGGACGCCTGTGCTACTTCCCTCCCACGAACGCGCACACCTTCTTGATGATGTCCGGGATGTGCACAAGCATCGTTTCGTGGTTGGCCTCGTACCAGACCACCTCGACACCGCCGAACTTCTCGCTCAGCTTTTGAGTGCTCGCCTTCGGAATTATCTCATCGTACTTGGCGTTTATCATCAGCACACTCCCCTTGCCGACACGGCCGGCGAACGTCAGCGGCTCGATCGGTTCGAGCACTGCGCGGAGTTTCTCGACCGTATAACCCTGCTTCTCAAGCGCCTCACGTATGTCCTTCGTGAGCTTCGCGGAGTAGATTATCCCCGAGATGTCGCCGCCCGCGATGATCGGCACGCAGCGCCAGAAGTTCCGATCGACCCCGGCCACCAGCGCCGCGCACAGGCCGCCGAGACTTACGCCCGTCACGGCGATCCGGTTGGGGTCGATCTCAGCCCGCCGGGCCAGCCAGTCCCCTGCCCTGCGCACGTCGCACACGCCCTGCCTGAATGCAGCAACGGTGGCGTCCATGTCCTGGCTTACCATTTCTATTTTCTGCGCCCTGTCTTTGGGCGCGCGCTTGCCGTAGTACGGAAGGAAAACCATCAGCGCCGGTATCCCGCCACCGGCCATGCTCGCGGCAATGAACTCCTCGAGCTGCGTGTCATCCTCCAGGTGGTGCAGCAGGACCGTCGCCGGCATCTTCTCCTGCCGGTTCGGCCAGAAGTACCGCGCCCATACCGTGTCGTTCTCCTCGCACCCGCTCTTCATCGGTGAGGGGAAGCTCACCTCCCAGACCGTATAGTCCTCCCCCTCGCGAATGCACTTCATCTTCCACTCGAACTCCTCCACCGGCGTGTTGTAGGGCTTCAGCAGCTCAAGCAATTTCGCATCCTTGACGTCGTCAAGTCTGAGCTCACGCGAGGTGCACTTGCCCGTCTGCTTGCGGGCCGTTGCCGATGACGCAGGCATCGGGAGGTCCTTCGGACGCGGCTTCAACATGTCCGCCTTCGTGCGCACCAGGTCGCCGAGATTGTATTCGTAGAACCTCTGGTTTTGCGCCCCGGCATAGATGACGTCCTTCGGATCGGCCGCATTCGCCACCCACATCCTCAGGTCGGTCGGGCAAAGGACGGCCTGGTGAAGACACGAATGTGTCGGAGGATACTGCCTGCAGAGGCCGATCATCATCTGGCCGTCGAGAGCCCCGTAGTGCTCGGTGAAGTAGTCCGTGATCATCTTGTAGCCAAGCCATGACCCCTGCTCGGAGACGATCGGGTCGTAGATCTTGCGCTGGGTGGCGGCCAGGTCAGGGGAGATGAAGTGGTTGCACCTGCGTACTGCGCACTTCATCGGCGTGTGAGGCGGCAGGTTCTCCGCCGGGTCGTCCTGCCGGAAGAACGCGATCTTCGAGTGCGTTACTTCGACGGCGACCGCCTCGGGGATCTTGCCGTCGGAGAGGATGAAATTGAACCCGCACGTGCGCGGGAGCTCGCGGAAGAGTTTCATGCCTTCGTCGAGCGTTGTGGCCTTCGCGAGGATTTCCCTGAGCATGAAGGTCATCGGAAGTCCGGCATAGGATTCATCCTCAGAGCTCGACCCCATCTCGCCGATCCCGATGCCCTTTGCGTTCATTCCCGTGACGCAGCCGAGGAAACCGACCCAGCCGACGACGACGTACGGCGTTTCCCCGGTCGGCTCATACACGATCAGCGCCGCGTTCTCCTGCGCGCGCTTCCTTTTCCCGATGTTGATGTCATAGTCCAGGCTGCGATGGTGATAGAGCTTCCCATCGGCGGTGGCCTTGCCCCATGCGGCCGAGCCGGTGCAATGCCATTTCTCCGGTATCATGTTAGCGGCGATGTAGTCCTGCACGCTGATCCCCGCCGCTTCCGCGGTCGCCTTCAATTCGTCTTTGAAGGATTGAGGGATATGCGGCTCCGCCTGCGCATAGACTTCGAGCAGCTTCTCAACCGTCAGTCCTTTCGGCACCGCGGTATCGTAGAGGAACCACTCGAGGCACTCCTTGACCTTCTCCGCGCACATCTTCCCGTGCTGGCGGCCCATCTCGGCGTAGGTGCCTTTCAGATGGACGACGATCTGGCCGTCGATTTCCTCGACGAAACCTTCCCCTTCCTGCGCCAGGAGGTAGGCGTTCGCCGGCGGAGTGAACGGGCGCGTGGACGCCCCTTCCCCCCTCGTGGACTCTTCGTTGGTGCTTGCCTGCCTGCACGAGAGCGCAAGCCCTGCGAGCAGTACCGCGCACAGCGGCAGGACTGCAAGCATGCGAAGAAGACGCCTTCGAAATTCGCTGGTGGTCATCGGCATTCCTCCAAGAAGACAGCACACCGAAAAAAGATGCCCGCCCGGACTTCCAGTGACACTACCCGCCCCCCGAGGTTGCTGCGTCGCACGAACGCCAGCCGCGCAACGCGGACGAGACCCTGCGCAGGGTCTTCTCCACAAGACCGGGCCGGTAGAAGCACTGCGGATCCGCGGCGAGCGGGTCGCCGGAGCGGGCGTACGCGACCGCCCTGCAACCGCCGCAATGCCAGCGCAAAGAACAACGACCGCAGCTACCCTTCAACAGGTCGCGATCGCGGAGACTCTCCATCAGCGGCGCCCGCCACAGCCCGGAGAGGCTGTCGGCCAACGCGTTGCCGACGCCCACGGGCATCCTCCTGCACGGGTACACGGAGCCGTCGGCGTCGACACATATCCCGCCGTATGCCGCGGAGCAGCCGTCGACAATACCGGCCGGACCGTCGCACCCGATGAACGGCTTCCACAGCGGGTCACGCAACGGGACCTCGACGGACTTCGCCCGCCGTCGGAACCCCCACACGAAACGAAACACGCGCCGGAGCTCATGCGGGCGAAGCGCGGTCGTCGCCAGCTTCCGGCCCGAGCCGCACGCCACCAGTCTGTGAAAGCTCACGCGGTCGGCCTGCGTACGCGCAAGCTCCAGTACGCGCGGAACATCCTTCATATTCGCGCGAGACAGGGTCATCGCGAATGTGACCTGCACCCCTTCGCGCCGCAGCGCCGTAGCGCCGGCAATCGACTTGTCGAACGTGCCCGCGCCGCGGATCGATTCATGCGCCTCTCGATCGCCCTCGATGCTGATCTGCACTATCCTGCAGCCGTGTCGCGCGATCCGCTTCGCCGTCGCGCCGTCGATCAACGTGCCGTTCGTGAGAATGCGCGACTGGAAACCCGCGCCCGCAACCATATCCAGCACAGCGAAGAGGTTCTTCGAAAGAAGCGGCTCCCCCCCGGTTATCTGCACACGCGCCTTCTTCTGGGGAAGTGTCGCGCGAAAGGCGCGGAAATTCGCAAAGACAGACTCGAGTCCGTGGAGCGACAGATCCGCCTTCGGCAACTCACGATAACAATGCGCGCACTTCAGGTTGCACGCATCGGTAATGTGCCACTGCAGGAAGAAGGCTTCCCCCGGATTGTAAGGACGCATCGGAGTCACGGTAGGCCAACTGAACCTTCAACCCCAAGAGCCGGATGATCCGCCAATACGCCGGGAGCGCCAAGGACGCTAAGCGTCATGAAGAAGCCAGCTTCGGCGGGTGGTGGAACAGGGACCTCAATAGACTCTGACGAGATAACGGAATGTCCGGTCGCGTGCAAGTCTCGTCCAGTCCCTGTTCGCATTCCCTGACGAATCAAGAACCGGACACATCGGAGAGTCGCGAGAATTCTGACGCACTCCTTGTATTCTTGGCGACCTGGCGGTCTTCGGGCGTTCAAGATCTCGAATGTTGTTCCGAGCCCTGTGGACTCAGGATCCTAGCCGCCGCAGCCGCCGCAACCGCCACATCCGCCGCATCCGCCGCAACTGCTGCAACTCGACGAGCTACCGCCGTCGGAGTAGCTGCTGTCGCCGGAGCCTGCGCAATCACACCCTGCGCACTTGGCCGCCTGCGACAGAAGCGCAATGATGGCCATGAAGAAGCCGAAGACCACGACAGACACCAAGCAGCCCACCACAGAAGCCTTGAGGGATTGCTGCCTCCTGAAGGGCCGTGCCGCGGCCTGCTTCTCGACGAGGCCCGGACTGAAATCGAAGCCAAGACCGCCGCTCACCCGCCCGCGCCCCGGCCACGCCGACCTCGCCGGGATGC
>JAVHLO010000315.1 GCA_031082105.1 Planctomycetota bacterium | reverse complement strand
GGGTAGCCTGTCGTCTACCGCTCCCTCACGGTCGCGGCACTGATTCCTGAATTTCGGATGTCATGAACCACCAGCCGCCTCCGGGGGAGCCTCGCCCTCCCCATTCTTCCGCCGCATCACCGCCGCCCGTCGTAGAAGAGGGAGAGGTGTTTCGTCCCGGAAACGGCCTTGAGCGGGGTGAAGACGAGCTTGAGCGCGAGCGCGAGGAGTTCGCTCTCCTTGTACAGGTAGAGTTTCCTTCCCGAGCTGATGTGCGGCGCGCCCTGTACGATGACGAACCCCAGCCCGCGTTCCCTCCCCCAGCGCTTGATCGCCTGGCTCATCACCAGCTCCTCCGCGGCGAAGACCTTCTCGCTGAACCCGCCCACGTCGCGGAACGCGTCGGCCCGGCAGAAGAGGTACGAGCCCGCCGCGACCTTGAAACTGCGTGACAGCAGGTTCCAGCCATTCACCATCACTTGCGCCCGGTAGGTCGGGAGGCGGTCGAAACCGACGGCCGCGCCGCCGCCTGCGTACCTGCCGCTGCGCATCGCTGCGAGCGTCTTGCCGAGCGTCGCGGCCTTCAGCCAGGAATCGGCGTCGATGAAGAGGAACCAGTCGCCCGAGGCGGCCTTCGCGCCGGAGTTGCGCGCGCGCGAGATCTGGTTGACGGGTTCAAACACGACCCGCGCCCCGGCATCGCGCGCAACGGCCGCGGTCGCGTCGGTCGAGTTGTTGTCGCAGACGATGATCTCTACGCGATCCGAAGTGATGCCACAGCCCGCAATGGCCTCCTTCGCGCTCGACAGGCAGGCGCCGAGGAGCTTCTCCTCGTTGTAGGCGGGGATGATGAGGGAGAGTTTCATGGGGCAAGCTGTCCCGAGCGGCCAAAATCCCAACAACCAAATCCCAAATTCCAAGAAAATTCCAAGCCCCAAATCTCAACGGACCATCTAATATGCGAGAACGCGCCCTGGAATTCCGTTGAAATTTGGATTTTGGGATTTCATTGGGATTTGGTTGTTGGGATTTGGGATTTGGCCATGCACATGCTCGGATTTGCGTCACGAAACGGGATCTCTGCCCCCGGACTGGGAATATTCTCGGTCAGCTCAGTCCAGTCCGCGGCGGATGATGAAGATGCTGATATCGTCGCTCTGCGGCGCGCCGGCGCGGAAAGAGTCGAGCTCGGACACGATCGCTTTCACGATCTCCTCGCAGGTCTCCTGTCCGTGCTGTTCCATCGTGGCCTTCAGCCTGTCGTCGCCGAAGAGCTCGCTCTTCGAGTTCGTCGCCTCCACTACGCCGTCCGTGTAGAGCAACGCGATATCGCCGGGCGCCATGAAGAGCGTGTACTCGCGCCCGGGCTCGGCGAAATCCTGCTTCGGCGACACGCCGAGCGCGGTGCCGGTCGGCGTCAGGAAGTCGAGCGAGTTCGATTCGTTTACAAAGACAAGAGGCGGGTTGTGTCCCGCGGAGACGAGCGTGAGGGTGGAGTCGTTCGCGTTTAGCACGCCGTAGATCGCGGTGACGAACATGCCCTTCTTGATATCGCGGCAGACGAGCCGGTTCAGCTCGTCCATGACCTCCGCGAGCGTCTTCTTATCCGGTGCTATGAGCCGGAGCGCGCCCCTGACCATTGCCATGACGAGCGCGCCGGGGGTGCCCTTGCCGGCCACGTCGGCGACCATCAGCGCGTAGCGGTTGTCGCCGATCGGGAAGAAATCGAGGTAATCGCCGCTGAGCTGGCGTGCGGGCTTGTAGTACGTGGCCGCCTCGAACCCCGGCGCGTCCGGCAGCTTGGCGGGGACGAGCTTCTGCTGGATCTCCTTGGCCATCTTCATGTCGCGCCGCGCTTCGGAGTCGAGCAGGTCGGACTCCTTCACCGGTTCGCCGCCCGGGCCGCGGTACATGTCCTGCACCGAGAACGCCTCGAAGTAGTACTTCGAGAGCTCCTCCCTGAACTCGGCCGGCGTAGTGTAGCGCTTGTCCATATCCTTGTGCATCATCTTGTCGACGATGCTGCACAGCCGGTCGGGCAGGGCGGGGTTGGCCTCTTTCAAGGGCCTGTGCGAACCGCTGGTGATCTGCTGCAGGTACTGTTTGACGTTGCACGCGCGGAATGGCGGTTGGCCCGCGAGCATGAAGTAGAGGGTCGTTCCAAGCGTGTAGATATCCGTGCGGCAATCGACGGTCTTCGGCGCCATGATCTGTTCGGGCGCGGCGAACTCGATCGTGCTGGGCGTGCCCATGCTGCTTGAGACGGTGGAGGCGAGCCCCGCGGCCTGGAGGCTCTTGGCCATGCCCATGTCGATCACCTTGGCGATGTTGTCGTCCGTGAGGATGATATTTGCCGGGCGCAGGTCGCGATGGACGATCCTGTGTTCGAAGGCGTACTCGAGCGCGCGCGCAACCTGGATGGCGATGTCGACCGCCTTTGGCGGCGGCATCGGGCCGTCGTCCTTCACAATATTCTCTACCAGCCTCCCCTGCACGTACTCCATCACGATGAAGTACGTCCCGTGATCCTCGCCCGCGTCGAAGGTCTGGACGATATTCGGGTGGTTCAGCACGGCGCCGGACCTGGCCTCCCGGAGAAAACGCTGGACGGATGTCTCGTCGGCGGTCAGGTATTTGAGCAACACCTTGACGGCGACGACACGTCTCATCGTGCTGTGTTCGGCCCGGTATACCGCGCCGGTCGTGCCCTTGCCGACCTGTTCGATGATCCTGTACGGGCCGATCGTCCCGCGGGCCATCTGGTCGGCGCACTCGCGGCAGTAGAGGTATCCGCCGATCACCCTGGCCTGCCGGTCCTGCACTTCGCGCTTCGGGATGACCCGACCGCAGGCGTCACAGAATTTGTGCGTGGCGACGAACGCGAGCTCGTCGAATCGGGCGAGGTCTTCGAACTTGTCGTACGTCGCCCTGGCGGAGGCCGCGGCGGTGGGCACGGAAGGCTGCTGCCTGACCCAGTGTGTCTGGGCGGCCTCGTCATCGGCGGGCTGGGGCGCCGGCTTGGCCCGCGTAGCGCGCAACTGCGCCACCTCCGGCGCATCGACGTCCGCCAGCTCCGCGATGGAATCGCCGAGATGAACGCGGTCGCCAAGCTCGAGCTGGGCGCTGGAGATCCTGCGCCCGTTCACGAACGAGCCGTTGTTGCTGCCGAGGTCGTCGACCATGACCTTGCCGCCGCGGTTTGCGATACGCATGTGGCTGCGCGAGACCTTGCAGTCGGTGAAGACGATGTCGTTCGTGCCGGTGCGACCGAGAGTTGTGACGCCACCATCGGGCAGGAGGTGCACATAGCCCGCGAGCTCGCCCGCAATGAACACCAATTTTCTGTTCATGGCGAGCAGATTCTAGCAGAAGGTCCGAGCGGAGTCAAGAGATTCGTCCGAAGCGGGACGCGGGGAGAGACGGAAGAACGGAAAAACGAAGGGACGGAAGAACAGAGGAACGAAGAAACCGGAATATGGGCAGGCGGAAGGGAAGGTCAGAGCTGCGGCCTTGACGCTCCAGAGCGCCAGACCCGCGGCCGGCCCGCCGAGCGACTGAAGTCGCTACTGCGAACAGTCCGGTTCGCGAAAGGTACATGGAAATCACCACAGGCCGCGCCTGCGCCATGCCTTCCGTTTCTTGCTTGACATTGATGGAGGCGAGTGATATACTTATTTCTACATTGTTGGCCTAAAGTGGGGTATTTTTGCGGAGGACTGAGATGTTTGGAAAAGGACTTGCGCTTCTGGCCGCGCTCATCATGACGTTCAGCGTCGTCGGCTGCACGGCCACGCAGAAGGGAGCCGCGGCGGGCGCGGTGATCGGCGGCGGTGCCGGCTATATCATCGGCAAGAACTCCGGCGACGGAAGCGGGCGCAGGGCGACCCAGGGCGCGCTCATCGGCGCGGCTGCCGGCGCGGTCGCGGGCGGACTCATCGGTCATGAAGTCGGCAAGGTGAAATTCTGCCCTCGCTGCGGGTCCGGATACCAGGAAGAAGATAACTACTGCATCTACGACGGAACTCAACTCGAATACAAGCGGTAGTCCGGTTGAAGAGTTGAGTCGGTTGAGTCGGTTGAGCCGGTTGAGCCGGTTGAACCGGCTAAACTGGCCTAACCGGCTAAACTGGCCTAACCGGCCAAACTGGCCCAACCGGCCTAACCGGCCAAACTGGCCCGACCGGCTCAACCAACAGATGCTCCCCCGCTGGCGGCGCCGCTTCGTGAGGTGTCTCTTGTCGGATAGAAAGCTCGCCAGGAAGAAACCGTCCGCTCTGCCGTCTTGCCTGTTGGTCCTCGCGCAGATCCTGTGCGTCCTCACTTCTGCCGGGATCTGCCAGAACCAGGACAAGATCAAGGAATTCAAGCAGCGGCTTGAAAGCACGCCGCCTACCGATGCCTGCGCACTCTACAAGCTGAGCACATGGTGCGCCCAGAACGGCCTGCCCATCCAGCGCATCCTCGTCCTTCAACGCGTCATCACCGCCTGCCCGGAGCATGAGAAGGCGCGCCTCGAACTGGGCTATGTCAAACACAAGGGGAAGTGGCTCACCCAGGCGGAAGTGAACATCTCGAAAGGACTGACGCTGATCGACGGCGAATGGCTCGCGAAGAACGAAG
>JAVHLO010000314.1 GCA_031082105.1 Planctomycetota bacterium | reverse complement strand
CGGCTGCCGACCGGTATTTCTTTCGTGTAGTCACCTGCCTCGATACAGCCGCTGGCGGCAACGAGCCGCTCGAGCGGGCGGATGACAAAACGGTTCAACAGGATATACATGGTGAGGATCAGGAGCGCCGTGCCCATGCCCATGATGACGAGCACCGCGCTGAACTGCCGGGCGGGGTCGACCGGCGCGAGGAGTCCGCGCTGGAGGTTCATGCTGATGGCGACTTTCTGCCCGTCCGCCAGGAGCAGCGGGGCGGAGACCTGGTTCTTCCGCACGACCAGCCGGCCAGTGGAGAGCGACTCCTCCATGTCTTCGGTCGAGTCCGCCGGCAGCGGGATGAGGCCGGGATGGCTTGAGGCCAGCGGCGTGCCGCGGGCGTCGACGATGACCCATTCCTCGAACAAGGTGGAGCGTCTGAGCTGTCTCACCAGTACCTCGATCTGTTCGGCGGCCGGCGGGGTGGGTGCGGTGAACACCATTGGAATCCAGTCCTGAGCCGTACGCGCGAGCAGTTCTCCGGCCGCCTGCCGTTCGGCCCTGAGCCGGTTGTACCACTCGAGCCAGAGGTTGAGGGTCAGCAGGCTGATGATCAGGGTCATCACGAGCACGATCGCGGCGAATATTTTGAAGCGAAACGTCATGGCACTCTAATATATCAAAGCTGCCGATCCTGTCAAGAGAACCTCTCCGCTTCTCTGCAGAAGATCGCCCACTCGAAGAGGGCGAGCAGCGCGGCCGCAACGGCGAACGCGGCGGCCAGCGCTCCGGACTCGACGCCCGGCGCCGGTGAAGGGGGGAGAGCTGTGGGGCTTGAAACCGCCGCAGTCGCCGCAGTCCGCAGATCGCACTCGCTCAGGGGAAAGGAGAACGCAACTGACCGCGCGCCGGCCTCGATTCCGCAGAGCCAGTCGATAGAGTTCCTCACGAGCAAAGGGAACGACGGTTGCCCCGCCATGTTCGTCTCCTGCAGCGCGAACCCGAACCAGACGTATTTCCCGCCGCCTTTCGAGCCGGCGACAGCCGCGGCAAGATCGCCCGATCCTGCGAGCGTCGTTTCTGCGCCGTCGGGCCGGAGTGCCATCGTGCTCGAGACAGAGATTCCGCTCAGGTCGACGCCCTTCGTGATGGCGTGCAGCTCGTTCCACACCAGCGAGCCGGCGGGCGGTGAAATCTCGCGCAGGTCGCTCCGGCCTTCGTCCGGTGCGTCGAGACACGCGCCGAACGTGAGCACGCGCCATGTCCCCTTCATTTCCGGCATGCGGAGCCGCTTGCCGCCCAGACCGGGCGAGGGCGAGCAGACGATGACGACCGTGTCTTCGTTGGCGAGGCTGCCGGCGTTGTCTCTGAATCCGGCGACAAGCTCCGGCGAAACGACAACGCTCCGCTCGCGGTCGATCGCATTGCCGAGCGCGGCAAGCGCGGCCGCAGCGTACTGTCTGTCGGACAGTCCGTCCCGACCGGGCGACGGCGGCACATCCGACGCGGCAAGCACTATTCGCGGGCGGGGCGGGCCGGTCCGCAGATGCAGGGCCGCGGAGTTGTCCGCATCCAGTGCGTCCCGCGGGGACAGAGCGAATTCAATTCTGCCGGCGGATGCCGCGCTGAACTCGAAGACACCCTCGATTTTGCCTTCCTTGTCGGCATGGGTCTTGATCCGCGCCACCTCCGTCCTGGGGGCGGGGTCGTCCCTTACCGCCGGATCCGGTTCGAAATACGCCGTCAGTTCGAGGTCCCTGGGGCCTTTGCCGAACCAGACGAGCCGATAGAAGACGGAGACGGTCTCCTTTGAGATCCATTGCGCCGAGACGCGAACGATCCCGGCGTTGTCTGCGCCGGGACACGCGTTGATGGCGATAACGGCGGCATTGGAAGGGGGCGGGCTCATCGTGGCTGCGGCCGGGTCATCCGACGCAACGACGATGAACGCGTCGCGATCCGGTTCGCCCTGGAGCAGCCGGTCCGCGGCCCGGAGGCGTTCGACCAGGTCGATCGCTGCAGTCAGGTCTGCGCCCGCGTCCCGCGGTTTCAGCGTGCGCAGCCTCTCGAGGCGGGTGACGATCTCCTGCGGCTCGGTCCCGAGCGGCGCCGGAACGGACGGCATCTCGGCGCAGATGACAAGGCAGGTCCTGTCGCGCGCGCCGGCGGATGCGGCGGCGCGGTGGAGCCCTTCGATGGCGCGCTCGAACCGGGTCAACCGCGCGCCTTCCTCGCGCGCCTGCATGCTCGCCGATACGTCAAGCACAAGGAAGATGTCACGCCCGCGCCCGTCCGCCGCGGGCACGGGGCCCGCGAGGGCAAGGATCGTACAAAGCAGGACACCGAGATGGAGGAGGAGGCTTGCAAGCCGGCCGAGCCATTGTCGTCGAGCGGCGACGGACAGACCCGCGACCGCCCTTTCCCACAGGACAAAGGAGGCCACGGTCGCTCTCCTGCGCCGCTTCTTCACGAGGTACAGCGCAATCAACGGCAGGGCGAGCAGGAGCAGCCAGAACGCCTCGGGGTTCGAGAAATTCATGTGGGGATTATATCCGGGTGTGGCACGGAAATCAACTGTTCTTGCCGAGGCTCAAGGTCTTGCTGAGCAACGCCCAGTCGACTTTCGTATCTACGCATCCGTCTCGAAGGAGAGGAACGAACTGCGGAATGAGCCCCTGCTGTTCGCACAGTGCAATCCCCAGCATGCCCTCGTACCCGCAAGCGACGCCCAGCACGGCCTCGATCCGCCGCTCGCCGGCGCGCGGACGGGATCCCTTCTTCCCGGCGGCGTGGGAGTGGTCCTTACGTCCGGCGTTCTCGATGGCGAGCACGCGTTCCAGGGCGCGGCCTCCCTTGAGGATGTACGAGGCGCCGTAACCGAGCTCGCGCGCCTCGGAGATGACATTCATTATTCCGCATGCGCCGCACGTGCGGCATACGTAGCCCCACCCGATGTCGCGCGCCTTGCACCGCTTGTGGTTCCTGAGACACTGCGGCATCAGCAGGAGCCGCTGCGAGAACGGTGTCGCGCAGAACCGGGCCCGATACTTCCGGTTCTTCGCGCGCGTCTCACCGGCCGGAGGTTTCGTCGTATTTCGCTTCTTCTGCATGCCAGGTAGGTCTATGAACTGCCACAGAGTCACGGAGGCACAGAGAACGGAATCCAGGGCGGCGTCTCCATTCCGAAGATTTCTCCGTGCCTCTGTGGCAAAAGAACTCCGCCGGATGCACACGATGTTGCATGATTGCCGTCCCGGGGCGCGGTTCAACCGCGGAGCAGGATCTTCTCTCCCTGGATATCGTAGCTCAATCCGGCCGCCTCGCAGAGCATGCGGACGGCGTCCTCGGCCGGCACGCCCGAGATCTTGACCGTTACCGGCATCTTGTACTTGTCGGCGGGGAAATCGTCCGCAAAGTACAATTCAACATTCTGCGCGCGGAACGAGGCCACAGCTTCCTCCAGCGGCATGCCGTTGGCGTTCAGCGTCACCTTCCGGTCCTTCATGGCGCGCAGGACTCGCTCTCGCTCGATTTCGATCTCCTCCGCGTCGAAGGCCGCGTTCATGCCGTACCGCGCCAGAAACTCGCTGATCTTCCTGCGCAAGGTGGCGGAGTCGTTGCACGTGACCACGTCGAATTCCGTGGCCTGGCTGTTGGAGAGGAACATCGTCGGCAGGGTCTGGACCCGGCGTTCGAACCGCTCCGCAGTGGTTTTGGAAACCGGTTTCGACCAATCGGTCTTGACGCAGATGAGATGGCGGCTGGCCCGGATCATGTCGGCGTCCTTGAACAGGCCGTCCTCGATCGCCACGCATGCCGCGTCACCGGGGCTGAAGAAGTACATCAACAGGCATTTCTGCGCGGTCTGCGCCTTCTGGATGCCCTGGTCGGGGTCGGTGATCCATTCGATCTCGGGGTCCTTCGGCTTGAACGTGTCAAGTACCTTCTTCATCTCGGTCGCGAGCTGATCGGCCTTCGTCTTCTCCTTGAGATGCGCCAGCTTTTTTCCCTCCGCGTCGCACAGGATGTAGGCCGGGGCCGTGCGCTGTTCGAGCAGCTTGGCAAGTTCGGCCTCCTTCTTCGGATCGACCTTGACGCAGATGAACTGGACGGCGAGCGGCACGACCTGCTTGTCCTTGACGACCTTGTTCTCGGCGACCTGTGAAGACTGGGACGCCTTCTGGTAGAAGAACAGGAAGATTGGGCGCGGCTGGGTCTTGGCCTGTTTCTGGGCTTCGGCGTAGGACTCGACCCAGACCACCTCCAGAGGCTTCGGCGGCTCCTTGGGTTTCCTCGGGTCGTCGGGCGTCACCGGCGGATTCACCGGTGGGGTCACGGGCGGCGTCTGAGGCGTCTCCGGCAGGGCGGATCCGCAAGCGGGGCAGACGTGCTTTGTGTCCGCGCACTGCGAACAGAACTTCCACGCGCTTGATTGCGTCTGTCCGCCGCAGCCAGAGCACTTCCCGACGCTCATCGAAAACGTCGTCTCGCGGCACCTGTCGCAGAGCTCGGCGCCCGCGAGGTTCTCGAACAGAAACACCAGGCCAAGCACGATGAGACCAGCAGCGAAAAACCTGTTCCTCATGAAGATCGCTCCTTCCTCCCAAAGGGGGTTGTGATAGGTGGCCATTTTG
>JAVHLO010000313.1:1415-4611 GCA_031082105.1 Planctomycetota bacterium | reverse complement strand
GGAGTCCCCCTTATGAAAGGGGGACGTAGGGGGTTGTCTTCTCCGGTCCTGGGCCACGGGAGGGTCGAAAACAGCCCCCTGAATCTCAAGGCCGCAGCCGCGATCCCGGCCGCAGTCGGGGCCCCTTTGCTAAGGGGGACTTTCGGAAGGCAAGGGTCACATCTTCGAATATGCTGTCTTGTCGTTACCGGACAGCGGCGCTTCTGGCCCCAGCTTCGCCCCGCGACTCACTCCTTCAATTCCTTTATGTACGCCAGCCACTCGGACTGCATGCGCGCCAGATCCGCCTTTTCGAATGTCGCCGCGAACGCCTCTTCGGGCGTCTTCCCCTCACGCAGCATGGTCACGTAGGACTCCAGGATCGGGCCGTAGCGGGTCTTTTCCTTCTCGCGCATGAAATGGACCATCGACCAGGCCTGCGCGTACTTGAGCGTCGGTGTGGCGCTGTAGAATTCGCGCTGGCCTTCGAGCATTATCTGCTTGAACGGCACGGGAGTCCAGCCGTATTCAAGCGCCCATTTGAGCGTCGCAAGCCGCCCCTCCAGGACAATCGCCGTCTTCGCGATCTTGTCCTTCTCCACGGTCGTCGCGCCGAAGTACTCCGCCATCCCTTCGTTCAACCAGATCGGGATGGCGGGGATCAGCGCGTGGATGAACTGATGGAACGCTTCGTGATTGAGGACGTGCAGGGTCTCGTCCATGTCCAGGTCTTCGAACAGCATGAGCTGGCGGTAGAACGGGTGGTAGTATCCGAGTGTATTCTCTGCGCGATCATCGGTCGAAAGTTCCGCGTAGGTGAAGTAGCCTTCCTGCGTCTGGAAGATAAGAACCTCCCCCTTCGGCACGGCAGCGGGATCCACGTTGAACTGCTTCGCATAAAACGTTCTCATCAGATCGAGATGCTTGCCGTAGAAGTCGGCGCGGGCGCGGCTGATATCGGTGGCCACGACATAGTGCGCCGATGTCTTCTCGTACCGTTTCTGCCACGCCGGACCGCGCAGCACGTGTCGTATGCATTTCCGCGCGTCCCTGTTGGAGGCTTCGTCAGGGTTGAGTATGACGGCGAGGTCGAGGTCGTCCAGCGCCTCCGTTGAACGCGTGGTGAAGAACGTGAGCATTCCTCTCATAGCGTACGCATCGGCGCAATCGGGGGATTTCTCGATTGCGCAGAGAATGTCCTCGCTGGCCTTCGCATACGCAAACATGCCGATATGGACGTTCGAGCGCGCAATGTAGCCGTCGGGTTTGTGCGGTTCGAGTTCGATGACCTTGGTGAACATATCGAGGGCGTCGGCGCGTTTGCCGAGCATCCCGCAAACGCAGCCCTTCCAGTAGAAACCGCCGGCGAACGCGGGCGCCCGCCGGACTATCGCCTCAAAGAGCTCGGAAGAGGTCTGCAGGTCCTTGATCTCGCCTGTCTCAAAGTACTTCTCCAGCCATTTCCGGGCTTCCTCGTAGGCCTCTTCGTTGAGCGAGAGGGCGTCCACATTCTCTTCGATCGCGAGGCGGGGCAGTTTCGGTTTGACCTCGAGTGAGCCGGTCTTGAGGTCCTCCTCGAGCTCCCTGCGGATGCGCGCCTGGACTTCGAGTATCGATTTCTTCAGCCACCGCTCGATGACACGGCCCTCAACCGTCAGCGCATCGAAATGGACTGTGCCGGTCGCGCCGGGCGCGGCGATGCCGCCGAGGACGACGGCGCACTCGGCAAACTGTCCCAACGGCGCCTGCCAGAACATCCGACGGTCGCAGAACATCTGGAAGTTGCCGCTCCGCATCCTGAACTCGATCTCGCCCAACACCGGAAGCTTGCTGCCGCCGGCCGGCCGACTGGAAGAAGAGCGGAACTGAATGTCGTCCGCTACGATCTCCGCGTCCTCCCCGTCCACCTTCAGTACCCGCACGCAGTTCGTCTCCGGAAGGACAACTGCAAGAAAGAATATCTCGCGGCCGCTCGCCATCTGGAATGCCATGCCGAAGCAGGGGGCGGAATCCGCCTCCTTGCTCCCGCAGGGGCGGACCATCATGGCGATCGAATCCACGAAGGCGATCTCCTTGAGCTGCACAAGGAAGAGGTTCTTGCCGGTGATCTCCATCACACCCTGCGCGCCATCGAGCCGCGCGCTCGCGGATTCGAAGTCCTGGAGTTCTTCCTTCGACGAAAATTCGTAGGCGACCCGGATGATCCCCCAACCGGGGTTTGAGAACTTCCCGTGGACCATCCTCGGAGGTTGCTGGAGCACTTTGAGGTCCGGGACCTTGGGCGCAATCGAAGAATCCAGTTTCATCGCCTTCTTGAATGCGCTGTCCGCCTCGCGGAACAGTCTGTTCAGCGCGCAGAACCGGCCGAGCTGGTAGTAGCCGTCGGCGTCGTCCGGCGCAAGGGTCAGCGTAAGGACTTCGTGCGCGGCTGTGGGCGGCAACGCGCCCATCGGGATCGTCATCTCCACCTGCGGGCTCTTTATGTGGATCGCGTCCTCCTTGTAGTCGGTGACCTTGCAGCCGCTGAGGACGAGCGAGTCGCTGAGCTTCAGCTCAAGCGGATTCTTGCCGGTCTGGTCGATCAGCAGACGCTTTCTCGCTTCAAGTCTCCGTCCGGCCTCTTCCCTTTCCTTCTTGAGCAGTTCAACGGCCTCGGCCAGTCGTTTTCGGGCCCTCTCGAAATCGGCAGATGGCGGCTGCGCCACCACCGGAGGCTGCGGCTTCGTGAGCGGGCGCGATGCCGCCGACTCTCTCGCCTTGCGAATCTGCGAGGAAAGCTGCTGAACCTGGACGTCGAGTTCGGCGATCTTCCACTCGCCGACCTCGCAAACGACGGCGTCTGCCTCGTCGAACTTCGACTTGGTGAGGAGTGCAAGGGCGCGGTCGCGCAGCTTCTGGAACGAATCATCGACCTCTGCGATGATCGCTGATCGGGTGGCCTTCAGCGTCTCCAGGTAGCGGGAAAGGGAGGCGGAAGAGGCGATCACCTGCTCGTACTCGCCGAGTCTGGTCAGCGCTTCGGAAAACCTGCCGCTCCGGGCCAGCTCGAGAAGGAGCTGGACCTTCTCGATAACACTCTTCACATCGCATGCCTTGAAGGCGAACTCGGTTCCCACCGCTTTCGTAATGAATTCGTCCAGTTGCGGAATCAGTCTGGAGGCGTCCGCCTGTGGCGAAGCGCAGGCGCTGTCGAGTTCGGCCCATTCTCGGGCAAGTG
>JAVHLO010000313.1:0-1405 GCA_031082105.1 Planctomycetota bacterium | reverse complement strand
AGTGACTGCCTGTGAAGGTCTTCGGCGGATTGCGTCTTGGCGCTATCCGTTGAAACCTTCGTGTCCTGCTGAGCCGATCGCTTGAGGAAGATGGCGGCGGCGATGACGAGCGCGACGCCTGCGGCGATCGCCAAATACGTGCCGGTCCGGTTGCCCGCGGCATTCCAGGCGGACGGGCGCGATCTGGGTCGGTAGTGCATGCGCTGAATCGGCCGCGCGGACGGGGTCGAAGGGGCAGGTACGCCTTCGATCTCAAGCCGTTCCGGTGCGGCTGCGGGTTGGGCAGGCTGCGGCGCCGGTTCGGCAAGACCCGCAGGTTCGTAGATGAACGTCCCATTCGCATCGAGCTTCTTGAGTTTCTCAGGAGGCACGAGCGGTATGTTGCATTTGGGGCACAGGGCCGAGCCAGGCCGAGCGCTCCCGGCGATATTAAACTGCGCGAGGCAATTGGGACAGCGAAGTTTGACCACAAGAACCAGGGCGAGGTTGCATTTCGGGCACAGGGGCGCCGCATCCTCCGGCCCGCCGGCAACGTTGTACTGGCCGTTGCAGCGGCGACAGCGCATGATCCGTTTGCCGTGCTGCGCCATCAGGGCAGCCACCTGGTCGGGCGTGGCGTACTTCTTCTTGACGAGCACCTCGCCGAGGCGGACAGTCCTGCCCCCCTTGGCCATCAGTCCCTGGATCCGCAGGCACTCGTTGAGTTGCGCCTCGGTTATCAGCCCGTTGCTGACGGCAAGCTTGCCGAGCAGGCTCTCGCCGATCGGTTTCTGTGTGTAGTGGTGGAGCTGACTGAGCGCTTCGGAGTGGGATGAAAGGAGTGCAGTCAGTTGGTCGGTCGTCAGAAGTCCACCTTCGACCAGCAGATCGCCGATCCGCTTTGCGCCGTGTAGTTTCTGCTGCTGGGCGAGGACCTGCGCGAGTTGCCGATCGGTGATCAATCCGAGCGCAACGGCATGCCTTCCCAGCAGGACTTCGTCTTGTGCGCCCATACCGATGCCTCCTTCTGTGCCCGGCGAAACTGCAGACCGTGTCCGCGTGTGCGCGCGAGGCGTCTCCCTGGCCCGCATCATTCACGAATCAAGAAGAAGCGTTGAAGTTCATGAACGAGTCGGGCTGGCGTTCTTGTTGAGATTTCTCTTGCTCTCAGCACTATCCCAAATTGCAGGGCTGCTGTCAAGAGATTTCCGGGGGCAGGGTGCTGATGGGGGGCGATCCACGCGGTCTGGTTGTCTTTCCGTCGGACTGTGCCACCTCTTCGGGGGCCTGTGCATTGCGGGGAAGGTTTCGTACCCGGGGCTTCGCCCTCACCTTTACCGAAATCTCGAGACAATAAGTAGTTCGCCCGTTCCCCGAAGTTACCATGTAGCTATGAAAAAGGCCAGTTGCCTCGAAACAGGATTTG
>JAVHLO010000312.1 GCA_031082105.1 Planctomycetota bacterium | reverse complement strand
GCGGCCTTGAAGAGGTTTCTGGCAGACTGGGAGGCGATGGAGGGAAGTGGGAACGCCGAACGCGGAAGTCGGAACGCGGAAGTCGAAACACCGAACACGGAGGTCGGAACGCGCAGTAGTTCGTTCCCACTTCCGACTTCCGCGTTCAGTATACCACTTGTACGCCGAACAGTACAGCGTCCTCATCGTCTTCCGGCTCGCCTTCGATTGTGATCTCTTCCTCGAACTCGCTGTGCACGTAGTTGAGAGACAACTTGACCTGTTTCGCAAGACCCCAGTTCAACCCGATCGTCGTGCACTCGGTGTCGCCCGGCCACATGCCGGCCGCAGCATAGCCGCCGGTGAAGATGTCGTTGTCGAGATCGATCTCGGAATACCTGGCGACGAGTTCGAGGCAGCCCCAGCAGCCTGCCGTGGGGTCGATCGGCTGGGCCGGTTCCAGGAGCTTCATCAGTTTCTGTTCGCCCGTTATGATCCACGAACCCTGCAGCGACCACGCATCCATCTCCACGTCCTCGTCCAGCCATGTTGCACCGAGGCTTCGGCGCAGACCTTGCTGCGTCGCCATGTGCTCGGCTCTAAAGAGGCACGGGCCGATCGGCCAGCCGAACTCGAAGCCCAGACGCGATCGGTCGCCGTACGCGCGGACACCGGCACCCCACGTGAAAAACGCCGCGCTCGACTCGTCCGCGAACGTGTTGCCGGCGATCGCAATGTCCTGGTTCCCGTCTGTGAAGCTCACACCGAACTGCATGTTCTTGAAGGTCGTGTTCTCGGACGCGCCGAACGGCCTCAGCACGAGCCGCGCGGCGACATCCTTGTCGCTGTTGCTGTCGTTGTTGCGCGTGACGGGATCGCCGTTGAAGATGCCGGCCTGATATCCGAGGATGTCGCCGTCGAAGAACTTGCCGTGCAGCATCAGTCCCATGTCGCGACCGGGTACAAGGTTCGACAGCAGGGAGCCTGAAAGACACTCCAGGGCTGAGGTCGGCGTCATGTCCTCGAGGCTCGTCGGCTCCTTGAACCGGCCTATCCTGACTTGAAACGCAGGCGACAGGTTTAGATTGTAGAAAGCGTCTATCAACCGGCTCGCCACAGTATCGTAGTTCAGGAGGGCCGTGTGTCTCTTGTACAGGTTGGCTGTCAGTGTCGTCCAGCCGTTTGTGATGGCGAACGTGTCATCACGTCTGGTCTGGCCGGCGCTCCAGCTCCTGTACTGCGTGCGCAGCCAGCCGTTCAGTCTCAACTCCATGTTGCCGTCATCGGATTTGATGAAGAACCCGTCCTTGTAGCCCGAGGTCGGCTCGAGTTTCTTGGCCTCTGCCGCGCCTGCGGGCGGCTGGTGCGCCGCGGGCTGCCGGATGATTTCATCGAGTTTCCGTGTCAGCGCCTCGATCTGTGCCTGCTGCTCCTGCACGACCTTCTTCAGTTCCTCAAATTCACTGCGCATCGACTCTTCGGGCGTCTGCGCTGCGACGGATCCGCAACAGACGATGCCTGCGACAAGTACAAGTGTGGCCGACATGAGGCCGGCCGAGATTTTCTTCCTCATGCTTCCTGCTCCAAAAGGAAAACCTACAGCAGTCGAATATTCTCATTTGATTCCGCTGAAAAACCCCGGTCTTGTCATTCTGAACTCGGTTCAGAATTTCCTTGTCCGAGGGTGGCGGAGATGCCGAAACAAGTTCGGCATGACAGAGATGGGGGTTTCTCAGCAGAATCCTCATTTCACACCGCCCATGGGCGGCTCTCACGCAATACGTCCACCTGCGCAGCCGGTCTTGTCAGCCACCTGCTGCGCCTGCGGCCCTACTCCGCGCGGCTGCAAATAGGCCTCATCCTGACGTACACTTGCGTGCCGACGGGCGGCGCCTTCGTCCAGTCGAACCGGAGGATCGGTTTCGGGTCGTAGACCGGGTAGCGGTTGTCCGCGATGATTCCGCCGGGGCAGTCGCAGGGACATGCAAGGCAGCCGGTGCCCGACGAGTGGATCGCGCCGCTGCCGTGAAACACGAAATGCGGCGTCCACGGCTTCACCACCTCGCCGCCTTCCACCAGCACCTTCTCCTCTACGAACTCTTCGTACGGCAACTCCTTCCAGGTCGAACCATCCTGCCAGAAGACCGAGATGACGACCGGATCGCCCTGCAGATAGTCCTCCGGTTTCGTGCCGACCTTGAGGCCGCTGCGCTTCTTCGCCTCCTCGATCGTGTAGTGCACTTTCGGCTTTGCGCCGAGCTTGAGCAGGGAATCGTGGACCTGTTCGACACTCACGTCGGCAAGGAAGACGAAGAAGTCCGCGTATTTCGCGTTGCCGCCTGCGCCGTACTTGCAGCCCGCGAACGCCTGAGGACGCTGCCCCCAGTCGTCGATGCAGGGCTTGCCCTCGGGATGCTGCACGGTCGCGTGCACGATGACCTCGCCTTTCACAAGGTCGGCAATCGCCTGGCCCGGCCCCGGCAGAGGCGGCGCCGCTGCCGGATTCTCTGTCGATCTGCACGCGATAAGCAGCAAGCAGGTTAGAACAGGTATCGTTACGATTTGGAGTATTCTCATCGAATGCGCCTCAGAATGCGACGGCCACGGGACAATCACATCAGGATAACTACACCGCGTGGGGAAGCCGCCCGCTTCCCACATACTACGGCGGTCAGCCCTCGCCTCCCTTAACGCCGCCAAACTCTCGGCGGTTCAACGATTGAAGCAGAATCTCGGGGGAAATATAGCCTTCGCAGCGGAAGATCAGGTTCGACTGCCGGTCCACTATGCTGACGGACGGAGTTTTTCCCCTCACGTAGAACCGGTACATCTCGCCCTCCTTGTCCTGGAGCACCTTGATCCGCTCGCTATCGAACTCCCTCCATTCGCTTGCGCCCTTGCCGCCCTTTTCTGACAACGCCAGCACTATCCGCAGACTTGCCTTTCCGAGCTCGGGAACCAGCCTGACCGCGTCGGTCATGAACCGTCTTGTCCACTCGCAGTCCGTATGGCTGACGACGAGCATCAGGTACTCGATGCGCTCGATCCTCAGCGTCTCCACGCCGTTCTCGGATCCGCTGCGCACCGTATCCTGCAGAAACGCGCTTGCGTGCCACGGGACGCCGTCGAGCGTGTAGAGTGTCCTCAGCAGCGCGGGCTCAGGCTGTTTGCCCGCAACCGATCCGTCTTCGCGGCCCTGTGCGCGGCAGCCGGCGAGGACGACCGCGAATGCAAGGGCCAACACCAAGCCCGCGCGGAGATTCAGTCCGTCAGGGGCCCGCAGTGTCTCTGGCCCGGAAAGTCCAGGCGTTGTCCTGCCATTCTCGACTTCTCCATCCACGCCGGCTCTCCCTTTACTTTTTGAGCGTCAACCGAAGGCTGCCGTTCGGCATCTTCTCTTCGGCCACGGCCCAACCGCCCTTCCTCGCGAAGCGAGTGACGTTGTCGCGCGGGGCGCCGGAATCGACGAGCACCTCGATCGTGCCCGACTTCAGCTTCCCCAGCGCCGACTTCGTGCGGAGCACCGGCTCGGGACAGTAGAGACCGCGGACGTCCAGCTGATTTGGTTGTGTCATGTTGTTTTTCCTAAATTTCACTTATCACTGATCATTTCTCATTTTCCATTTGTCACTCTGCGTCCGGGACTCCATTGCGGCAGTTGAAAGACATGCGCCGCGCCGGAACACCGCCGCACCGGCAAATGACAAGTGACCAGTGTTCAATTGAAAATGATCAATGACCAATGGCCAATGGAAAATGTCACGCTTCTTTCTTCTCGCGCATCGTCAGGCCGATGATGACGCAGACGACCAGCCCCACGATGACGGCCGTCGGCCCGAAGACGCTGGGCCCCTTGACGGAGCTTACGAGGTTGAGGTTGTGGGCGAACGCCGCGCCGGTCCCCATCCCGAGCACGAAGACGAACGCGTCGCAGTCGCCCGTGCCGGAGAGAACGAGCTGTCTGCCCGGGCACGCGCCGGCGAGCGTGAACGCGAGTCCCGAGAGCGCCATGCCGGCGAAGTTCCAGATCCCGTCCGTATGCGCGATCGGCTGGCCTTCGAACCCGGCCTTGAAGAAGCCGAAGGCCGCGTTCGTTACGAAGGCTGCAACGACGAGCGCGACGATCCCGCCGAAGAGGTGGAAATCACCCAGGAGGAGCAGGTCGCGCAACGCGCCGACAGTGCAGAAATGGCTCCGGTGGAGAAGGAAGCCGATCACAAGCGCAAGGCCGATTGCCGCCATGATCGGCGCGTGCTGGCTGCCCGGCCCTTTTGCGGAGAAGAAGACCGGGGGACCGGGTTTGCCGGCGTCGTCGCGGCCGAATTCGGGCGCGACCGCCAGCAACAGCAGCAGGCAGACGACCACGAATGCTGCGATCCAGCCTGCGGCGAACGGCGCGGGCCTTGCGCGGCCCAGGCTGTAGCCGATCTTCAGGAACAGGATGCCTGCGGCGATTCCCGTGGCGAGGCCGACGAACCCGACCGCCGCGTTCCAGTCGCCCGCGCTGAGACGCAGGTACAACCGCCAGGGGCAGCCAAGAAAGACGAGCGCGCCGATCATGCTGAACATCCCGAGCAGGAACCGGACGAGCGGCGTGGAGCCGCCGCGCGGTTTGAACTCGCGGTACAACAACGCGCTCGCGAGCGCGCCGA
>JAVHLO010000311.1 GCA_031082105.1 Planctomycetota bacterium | reverse complement strand
CGTTGAAGCAGGTTCTCTGCTGGAAGATCCGCCAGGCAACAGCCAAAGAAACAACTGAAAAATGAGAAATGTCAAATGACCAATGACAAATGTCCCGCGTCGGCGGTCGGCTGGATTCCCGCTTTCGCGGGAATGACAGTCTGCCGGGCTCCTTCCTTGATTCGCGAATAATCCGGGCCAGGCAAGCTAGCCCGCCCACCCGTTCTTGACATGGTCGACCGCGAGCCGGTGGTACTTCTGTGCGAGTTCGACCGCCCGGTCGATCTCTTCCTGCTTCACCTGACGCAATATCTTGCCCGGCACGCCGACGACGAGCGATCCGTCGGGTATCTCCGCGCGCTCCGGGACCAGCGCGCCGGCGGCGACTACGCAGCCGCTGCCGACCTTGCTGTGAGCGAGCACACGCGCGCCCATCCCCACTATCGTGCGGCCGCCGATCGCGTCTCCGTGCACGATTGCGCCGTGCCCCAGCGTGACGAGGTCGCCGATGACCATGTCGCAGCCGGTCTCAGGGTGGACGACGCACATGTCCTGGATGTTGACCTCATCGCCGATGGTCACGTTGGCGACGTCGCCGCGGATGACGCTCCCGAACCAGACGCTTGTACCCGCGCCCAGCTTCACGCGGCCGAGCACGACCGCGTTCGTCGCGATGTAGACCTGCTTGCCGTCCCTGTCGACTGACTTGATCGAGTTCATGTTCTCCTTCTATTCTGCTCCGCTGCTCTGCAAGAACGAGTCCCAGCGGCAACAGGTTCTTGCCACGGAGCCATGGAGGCACGGAGGGGTCTAGAACATATGCGGCTTCTCTCTGAGCCTCTGTGTCTCTGTGGCCATTTCAGTCACGACAGGCTGGGAATTATATGCGATTCGGCATCCGCGTTCAAGCAAAACCGCTTTCTCTTGACTTCGCGCGGCCAATCGTGTATGTAGGAATGAGCTTTGCGCTCGCGACCGGCGGCAGTGGACCGGCCGCGCGGTTATTACCCTTCATGTTTATCGCACAGGATGAGATCATGCCGCAGATTGGAAAAGGAATCACTTCGCGCATGGTAAGAGAGCTGGGCCGGTGCGCGGCGGGCGCCGGGCATTCGGTCGGCGACACGAGCCTGGCCGGGTCGTCCGAGGCCGCGGACGACGACGAATTTTCCGCGTTCGAGTCGCAGGGGCTCTCGCGCGACCCCGTGCACGGCTACATCCGCATCACGGCCGCGGTCGGCGACGAGATCGCGGAGAGCACGATCATCGACTCGAAGTGGGTGCAACGGCTCAGGCGGATACACCAGCTTCAAACGGCCCTGTGGGTGTTCCCGTCCGGCGAACACACGCGATTCCAACATTCGCTCGGTACGATGCACCTGGGCGGTATCTTCGCGCGGCGGCTCTATCCTTCTCTGGCCCGCATCTGCCCCGGACTGCCCTCAAAGAACTTCGTGGAAGAGGTCGTGCGCGTGGCGGGGCTGCTCCATGACATCGGTCACGGGCCCTTCGGCCATTTCCTCGATGAGCACTTCCTTCAGCCGGTCTTCGGCATCAACCACGAATCGATCGGCGTGGCCATGATAAAGAGGAAGCTGGGCCAGGTCATAGGGTCGCTCAAGCGGAGCCCCAGCGGCCCCTTCGCGCCGGGCGAAAGGATCAGTCCCGCCCACGTGGCGTTCCTGATCAAGAAACCCTCCGACAGGGAAAGTCCCGGCGTGCCACAGTGGCTCACGTACCTGCGGCAGCTCTTCTCCGGCATCTACACTATCGACAACATGGACTTCGTCCTGCGCGATTCGTACATGTGCGGGATCGCGCCGGGCGGGGTGGACATCGACAGGCTTATCACCTACTCCTTCTTCACGAGGGAAGGGTTGACGCTGCACAAGGCCGCCCGCTCAGCGCTCCGGATGTTCATGCTGACGCGCCTCTACCTTTTCGACAACGTGTACCACCATCGCACGACCCGGGCGATGGATATCCAATTGAAAGAGATATTCGGCGAGACCATCCGCGAGCTCGTCAAGAAGGACCCGATGGAAGACCTCGACGAGTACTGCGACTTCACGGAATGGTATCTCCTCAGCGCCGTCGCGGAATGGAGCCACGAGAAGAAGGACCGCAAGAGACAGCGTCTCGCCGAAAAATGGGAGCGCATTCAGCACCGGCAGCTCCACTGGAAAGAGGTGTACGACCGCGATGTCGTCTACGCGGAGACGCCGTACCTTTCCAGGCAGTTGTCTATACCCGACATCGAGCGCGAGATTCGCAACAACCTGCCGGACCGGCTCAAGGATGTCGAGTTCCAGATCGACATGGCGCAGGTTGATCCGCGCCCGGATAACCCGCTCGCCGGGCCGCAATCGATCCGCATCTACGACCCGTACCTGCGCCGGGTCGAGACCGAGTATCTCAGCGACATCTTCGGTTTCATGCCCACCAAGGTGATCAAATTCCGCATCTACATGCGTTCGCGCGAACACACCGCGGAGATCCGCGAGGCGGCCTCGAAGGTCCTCCGCGTCCGACAGTCGGCGATGGAAACGAACGTCTGATTTTGGATTCTAGATTTTGGATTGCGGATTTGGCGGTGTTTCTCGCGGGAATGGGGCGGCGTGAGCGCCATTGCCTCCAATCCAAAATCTAAAATCTGAAATCCAGAAGGTTGGGTCCAACGCTCGAAAGGTCGGTCCGATGCTTGTCCGCCGGGATTTCGAACAGCGTGAGCTGGATTTCCTCGCTCCGTACGCCGCGAAGGCAGCGCTGACCCGGGGCCGGGAATACGGGGAGAAGGAACACCCGCTCCGCACCGCGTTCCAGCGCGACCGGGACCGGGTCGTGTACTCGACCGCATTCCGCCGGCTCGAATACAAGACACAAGTCTTCGTGAACCACGAGGGCGACCACTACCGGACGCGGCTCACCCACACAATGGAGGTCGCGCAGATCTCGCGGGGCATAGCCCGGGCGCTCAACCTGAACGAAGACCTGACCGAGGCCGTCGCGCTCGCCCACGATATCGGCCACGGCCCATTCGGCCACGCCGGCGAAGAGGCGCTTCACGGGTTCATGGAGAAGCACGGCGGGTTCGAACACAACTCCCAGGGGCTGCGGGTCGTCGAGTTGCTCGAACACCGCTATCCCGGCTTCCAGGGGCTCAACCTCACGTGGGAGACCAGGGAATCGATGCGGAAACACGTCACCATCTACGACACGCCGGTTGAGACGGGCTACTGTCCGGAATGGCAGCCGCTGCTTGAGGCGCAGGTCGTGAACGTCGCCGACATGATCGCGTTCACATGCCACGATCTCGAGGACGCGCTCCGTGGCGGGCTGATCGACGAGACCCAGGTCTCGCGTCTCGAACTGTGGCGTGAGGCGAGCCGGCACGCGCGATGCGGCGCGCTGGATGCGGAGGAGAAGGAAGAAGTACGGCGCGCGCAAGTCGTGCGCCATCTCATCAATATCATCGTGACGGACGCTATCGAGAACACGAGCAAGGCCATCAAGCGCAGCGGAATCGCGAAGATCGAGGACGTGCGTACGCAGAAGACGCCGCTCGTCGCGTTCTCGAAGCGGATGCGCGCCGAAATGAAGAGGCTGCAGGACTTCCTCTTCAACAATGTCTATCTGCACTATCGCGTATCGCGCATGGCGAAGAAGGCGAAGCGGTTCCTCGAAGAGCTCTTCCTGGAGTACGTGAAGAACCCCGGCCAGATGCCGCCTCGGTTCCAGCGCTGGGCGAAGGACGCGGGAATCCAGCGTGCCGTCTGCGACTACATCGCGGGGATGACGGACCGGTATGCGCAGGAGGAGTACAAGAAGCTATTCTACCCGTTCGAGCGGGTGTAGGGGATCAGGAGATCGGGGCATCAGGGAATTGGGGAGGACGCGGACGACCACTCCGGGTGCACTTCCAGTCTTCGGCCCATGTCTCCCTACAAGGGCATCTCGGGCTGCAGGAACCGCCACAAAGGGAGAACGCGCTGCCGGACGGAATTGAAGGCCTATTGTTCCAGCGCGGCGATCACTGTGCCGGTGATGTTGGGGAGCGAGTAACCTTCTTCGGCCTGGATGGTGCCAATCTCCATCACCAGGTCGTGCCCCTCCCTGTCCGCCACCTTTCGTAACGCCGCGTAGAATTTCTTGTTCGCCTTGTCCAGGAGGAGCCAGTATTCCGGGTCTTTCGACGTGAGCCCCTTCTTCTTGATCTCCTGGTATTCCGGGATGCATTCGAAGACAGCATTGGCGACGAGAACGGCGGGTTTCGTGAAATGGTCGGGGTTGCCGTAGTAGACCTTCGCTCGGTCCGTTACGGTGTATCCCGGTGTGGCGGCTGCGTAGACGAAACCGGCGGCCAGCAGCGGGAGCATCAGGATGAGGATCTTTCTCATAGCAGCTCTCCAACAGGCAGCGCACGGCTTGCGCACTGGCTGGTCGGCGAGTCGGATCAGACATCCGATCCCGCTCACGGGACAGAACATCCCTGAATGCCGCGACCTGTTTATGACTCACCCCGCGCTTTGCGGAGGAATACGCCGTTATGAGCACTACTTGCAGTTAATTATATCCGGCCTTCCGCCCCCTGTCAACCAAAATCGGCAAGAAAGGCAAGAATAATGAAGATTCCGCTGAAAAAAACCGGTTCTGTCATTCTGAACTCGGTT
>JAVHLO010000310.1 GCA_031082105.1 Planctomycetota bacterium | reverse complement strand
GTGGAGTACCGCACCGCTCCCGACCATCAGGTTCAACAGCAACTGGTCGTACAACTCCATCATAAACTACACGTATCCCCTGCCCGGCTACGGGCAGGCATCGGGCTGGTGGTTCAATTGCTACACGGGCGAGCTGGGCTCCGCCGGGTACGGCGTGTACTTCGACATCGCATTCGTGGGCGCATGGCACCAGAGCGGCGGCTCGACGCTGGTGACTGCCACGCGCGGCGCTTCGCCCACCGGCGCACAACAGTTCGGAAACGCGTTCCTTCGGATCGTGCTGCCGTATTCTTCCATGGCCACGCCGTTCCATCCGGGGCAATGGCATCATGTCGCGCTGAGGTGGCAGACGACCACAGAGCCGCTGAATTTCGGAAACCTGGGCACCCAGAACTTCACGTATATGGGCGGCGACCTGTTCGTCGATGGAGTCAGAGCCACACAGAAAAGCCTCTGGGCCGGACAGGTCGTCGGCGGGACCATCCGGCTTCCCCCACTCTACATGGTGAGCAACTCGTTCGGGGGAATGATGACCATCACGCGGCGCTACGGCAACCTGGGCAATGTCGGGTCGTGGTTCCAGCCGCTGACGCAAGCGTCGATGGTCGGTAACGACACCCTCGACATGTTCAGCGAGTGTTCCGCCGACGAGGCCTACGTGCAGGACTATGCGGTCACAGACAGCGAAATTCAGGGAGTGACAAGACAACGACGCTACTTCGCCATCTCTTCGGACGCGCCCGCGGCTAATCCTACGAACACGGATCCGCGCTTCTACGGAACGATCAGGCGGTTCGACGACCCGCTCTACAGCCCGAACGGCACGGCACACAACAACTTCGCGCTCGACGCGACCAAGGTGCTGCCGACCAGCACAACGGGCGCAGTGCGCATCCGGTCTGTAGCAATGACCCAGTACAGGCCACAGCGCGACTACCTGTGGACGGGCGTGCCCCCGGGAAATTGGACAATGGCCAACCAGGTCCTGTTGCCGGAGGCGACCCGGCCGAGATGGCGGTTTGCGATGAAGAAGAACACCGACACAAACTACACCGTGGCGACCATGCAAACCACCGGGTTGCTCTGGCACGGTGACGAGCGCCGACCGGAGGACATTATGCCGGCGCCGGCGGCCGCGAGCGCGAAAAACCTCGCCGCGAATGAGTTCTTCCAGTACCGACTCTTCCCGACCGCGGGCGGGTTCTCGGTCCCATATTCGCGGATGACCCCAATGTTCGATGATGTCACGTTGACATACATTGCCGGCGATCCGATCCCGCAGTTCGTCGCGTGGGAGCACTCACCGGACTAGCCGGGCCGAATCAAAGTTGCCACGGAGGCATGGAGCCCCAGAGAACGGCGTCGATGAAAGCGTCCACGCATTGAACATTGATCCCGCTGAGACAGGCGGTTTGTCAGTGGGGCCGAGAGTCTTGCTGACCGGCCTGCCAGCAGTTGCTGTTGTGAGAGACATCCGTGACTCGTAGAACCATATTGTTCTTGTTGTCCCTTGTGCTCGTCGCGCCGAACGCCTACGGCCAGGAGCCGGCACGGAGCGAGAGGAAACCTCTGTACACCATCGCAGCGGAGCCGACCGACCAAGCCGGGCACGAAGTCAGGGTGACCGGCAGCACGGACCTGCCCGACGGCGCCGAGGTGACGCTCTACCTCTTCCATTCGGTCAACCGGACGCTGGTCGATTCGCGTGTCGTCCAGGTACGGTCCGGCAATGTGAATGTGGCCTTTGGGCCATTCGCGGGCGGGCTGTACCACGGAAGGTACGTGGTGGAATGCACATTCCTCCCCGGCCTGCAGAAGGTCAAGATCCCGCTCAACCTGGGCGAATACGAGCCGCTCGTCGCCGCGGAGTTTGCGATCGGCGAGGCCGTGGACTCCCAGACGCAAGCGCAGACCGTGAAGACGGTTGCACAGGACACCATCATTGTGCTGAGATCGCAGTTCATCGCGCTCGGCAGGGTCGAAAAATCGCACGTCGCCGGGACGCTGAAGGCGGACGAGCTCGGCCGATGGAGCCGCGAGGCGAAGGACGAGCTTTCGCGGCTGAAAGAGTCCATCTCAGCGATCGAGCCGCGCAAGAAGTCCGGCTGCCCCTT
Source organism: Planctomycetota bacterium (assembly GCA_031082105.1). GTDB lineage: Bacteria > Planctomycetota > MHYJ01 > JACQXL01 > JAVHLO01 > JAVHLO01. The sequence goes on along the minus strand of JAVHLO010000310.1, from coordinate 2,546 downwards.
TACGCTCGAGCTCGGGCTCCTCACGGATTGTCTCGGCAACTACCAGCGCCTCTTTGACCGTCGGCTCCTGGTCGGCTTCCGCGAGGACGACATCGAAGAGGAAGACAAAGGGAAGACGCACGGCGAACTGATGCTTGAGGGGAAGTCACCGTCCTGGATCCTGCGCGAGTCATTCGTCCAGTCGCTCGTCAGGGTATGCAATACGCTGGCGGTGCCGGACCCGAGCGCGCAACTGCTCGCCGAGGTGAGCAGCCATGCCCGCGAGACACTGCTGCTCCTGGCGCGCGCCTACGTCGACGCGCAGGCCGACGGCCGCTGGAGCCTCGGGGACTTCGACGGCCAATGCAGGAAGTACGACGAAGTCGAGCAACGGATGAGCGCTGCGCTTGCGGACGTCGAGATCTTCTTCGAAAAGCGGCAGAACCTGCTTGGCGCGGAGCAGGCGATGTACGAACTGTACGGGAACCTGCAGGATGCCCGTTCGCGGCTCGCGAAACTCGCGATGCTTTTCAGGACCTCGATCGCCAGGAAAGAGGCGCTGGCGGAAGCGGTAGTCGTCGATGCGGCGACCCTGCTCGAGCTTCTTTGCGCCGCATCGATACGCTGGGCGGCCTCGACAAGCGAATGGGGCTGCCGGCAATTGGGTGGGCTGGTCGTCGAACATTCGAGCGAGATGCCGCGACTCACCTCGCGCAACCCATTCGGCGGCGCCTCGAGCAGCGACCCGATGGACGAAGCGACCTGGAAGGAGCTCAAAGCGGCCCGCGTCGCGGCGGGCATGCGCCAGTTCTCGGACGATCTGGACCTGCTCAAGACCGGCTCGACGTCGCTCAAGGCACTGTTGACCGATGCAGCCACACAGTGGTTCGCCCGCGCGGAGAACGACCTGCTCCGGAAGAAGTCAGAGGATCAGCCCGCGACCGAGGAGAAGAAGGGCACGATCAGCGCGCTGTCGCTCTTTGCAGTCGATCTTGCGAGCCAGGTAGCGGATCTGGCGCGGCTCGTGGAACTGTGCAAGGCGGCGTTCAGCGCGAATGGCGCAGTATCTGACCTGGAGACCGCGCTGGCGGCGGCCGGAACCGCGGCGCGCAAGCTCGTCGGTGATTTCGAGAACTGGGAAAAGCGGGCGCGTTGAGCGGGCTGTCTTGTTTTCATGACGGAGTGATCCACGGATTTCACGGATGACACGGATTTTGCGGATTCTATCTGGCCGCGGCATTGTTCGCGAAAGTTTGTAGCAAGGCACGTAGCCGCAGCTGAGTGCCGTCGTTTCCCCCTCGAAGACGCCACCCCGGCCGCGGCCTGCGTGGTTTGCCACAAGCTCGACGTGCAATCGCCGCTTCTCGGAGCTTCGTGAATGATCCGGGCCAGTCGCTCTCGAGCACCGAGCGATGAACCGCCAGGCTCTGAATCGGTGCAATCCGTGGATGGAGGAGGCCCCGATGCGACCTACAGTTTTCGTTGCCGCAGTTTGCATGGCGCTCAGCTCGCTTCCCTGCGTGGCGAGCGAGTCTGAGGCCATCTCCTGGCGGCTCGGCAAGACAGACACGTTCACGATCGACGCTTCGATCACGCAGACCGGCAATGGCGGCAAGGACCGCGTGTACCGCGACTCCACGTACAGCCTCACCTTGCGGGTGACCAGCGTTGCGGAGAACGGTGCGGCGGAGGTCGTATTGAAAGTCGAGTCCGCCAGAATCCGTGCAACGGTCGAGGGAAAGAGCCTCGAGGTCGACACCGAAAAGCCCGCCGAGGAGACGCCTGCCACGCCGGACCGCCTGGCCTTCATTGCAGAGCTGGCGGGCAAGGAGTTTTCGCTCTGCATCGCCCCGGGTGGAGCAGGCGACGTGCTGCCGGTCGTGGACGGCTTCTTCCCACAGGCGCCTGATAACCCCGCCCGCCAGCCGCTCGCCGGCGATTTCCAGGAGCTGCTCGAGTTTGTCTTCAATTTTGCCCCACCCGGTGAGGCCGTCCAGGAAAGGACCTGGAAGAAGTTCCTGCCCGTGCCGCTCTCGCGGACCTTCTCTGGCGTTGGCGATGCCATGGAGGAGAGGAAGTACGACCTCGGTCGCAGGGGCTCGTGCCACGACAACGACTACGTCGAGATCATGCTCAAGTCCACGCTGTGCAAGCCCGCGGAAGGCGCCACAACCATCGGCGGCACGGGCCAGCTTGAGGGGCCGGAGGCCGAAAAACAGGGCGAAGAAAAGGGACCGAAGCCGCCCGCCCCGCCACAGGGGTCGGGCAGCGGCTCCTACAGGTTCGTCTCGGAAGGCGGCTGGCTCCTCTCCGGCGAGATGAAGCGCATCGTCTCCGCGAAGATCGATAGGAAGGAATGCCGGCTGGAGACGAAGGTGTCCGTCGAGTTCGCCAAGGAAAGCGGCACGGACAAGTAGCGGCGCAGCCCTGGCCCGGATAGCCCGCGATCAGGCAAAAACCCAAATCCCAACCTCCAAATCCCAAGAGACTCCCAAATCCTGAATCCCAAACCGAAGTGATTCACCATCTTGTCTCTCTTGTGGAATTCCTTGTGTCAGCTTAGCTCC
>JAVHLO010000030.1:9943-15618 GCA_031082105.1 Planctomycetota bacterium | reverse complement strand
CATCGGGCATGGAAGAGGCATTTAAGAAGATCGAGACCGGTCTCTTCGACATCCTGTTCGTCTCATTCACTTCCCATCCGGAGCAGGAGCTGGCGTTCATCAAGAAGGTGAACGCCCTGCTGCCGGGGCTTCCGGTGATGGCGATAGTGAATCGGCCCGGTCAAGCGACAGAAGCACACACAGGCGCTTCCGACGGCAACTCTCCGGCCTCAGACGACGTACAGATATTCCGCGAGCTCGTCAGGCCATTGCGCGTAGCGGCCGTCGCTGACGCCGCACTTCATGCGATCGCCAAGCTGCAGGTCATGTCAGGCGCCCCGCCAAAGCAGCGCGGCGTGCCCGTCGCGGTCACCACAGGCGAACGGACGATACAGTGCGTTGCGTGCATCTCCGGTGAGCACGGCGTGCTCGTGGAGAGTTTCGGGAGAGACCAGAACGCTCAGCGGGAGTTCGAGGAATTCTTCTCGGCAAGCGAAAGCAGCTTAATGGTTGCCGAATTCCACTCGGAGTCCGGCAACGTCATCAAGTTCAAGGCGCAGATTGCGTTCACCGAGCATGCGGTCGACAAGCGGCTTCGTCAGGTGGGGCTGCGCTTTTCAGGTTCAAGCTCCGAGGAGAACGCCCAATGATCAGAGAGAACAGCACGGCCCCAGGCCTCGCCTGTCCCGCATGCTCCTGCACGCGCCTGAAGGTCGTCAGGCGGCGTGTCCTGCCTTCGAGGGACATCCTCAACATCACACGTTGCGATTCCTGCGGGCGTTCCGTGAAGTACTGCGTCGACCGGTTGGGCAATGTCAAGGGATGACGACGCGGCGTGCATTCTCCCTCGCGCCCATCACAACCATCATATCCCCAAGTACGGTTGTCTTTCACTCCGCCTTCTGCAGACCCATTGTATCCGAGAGAGGGCAACGGTGCGGGCCGTTGCTCCGCGAGAATGCGTAACACCCTCTCTCCAGACGTCATCGGGACTTCGCTGCGACGTCGCCGGAGGGAGAAGGAAGAAGTGCCGACGATTCGTGACAATTCGGATTCTGCGCAGCCTGCCGCCTACCGCTCCCTCACGGTCGCGGCAGAGATTCATGAATTTCAAATCTCATGAACCGCTAGCGGCCCAGCGCCTCCTTTGCCTTCTGGATGTAGGGCGACGTGAAGGTGCCGATCTCGCTCAACGTCTTCCAGATCTCGCGCGCCCTTGAGTTCTGCGTTTTGGAGAATTCAAGGGAGATCGACCACAGCAGCTCGGCGGCCTTCGGGCCGACCTTGGCGGACGACGCGTCGGCGATCAGCGGCAGGAGGAGATCCGCCGCCCTGGGAAGCTCGCCCGCGCTGAAGTGCGCGGCCGCCAGGTTGTAGATCAGCTCCGCGTCATGCGGTGAAAGTTCCAGCGCCTTCGTGAATGCCAGTATTGCGCCGTCATACTTCCTCAGTCTGTAGAGCACGCAACCAAGATCGTTGTACGCCTCAAGGAAGTCCGGCCTGTTCTTGAGCGCCAACTCGAACTGCTCAGCGGCCTCGCTCCACTTCTGCTGCGCCCTGAATATCCTGCCCTTCTCGAAGTGCGCGCTCGCCGCGGCAACATCCACGTACATTTCCGTGGCGGTTTTGCCCGGCGGATTCTCCACCGCAGTCTGCCCCTGCCCGCCGGCCCCCGTCGCCGGGGTCACGGCAGGTTTGATCTCCCGGATCCGCGGCCTGATCTCCATCGAGTCAACGGTGATCCCGCCTACGATACTCTCGGTGGTGTTCTTACCGAGGTCGTCGACTGTGACCTTGACCGACATGTTCTTCGTATTAAAGAAAGGCAGATTCCAGCCGTACGTCCCATTGGCCTCCTTCACGCGCGCGATGAGAGTCCATGGCTTGTCGTCGTTCTCGCGGTAGAAGAGCGCTATCGGCACCTCGACGAGCAGGTCGTCCTGGGCGATCCAGGCGATCTCCATCTGCGTGCCGCCCGCAAAACACTGGCAGGTGCGCGGGCTCGCGATCACCAGGGAGGGCGGCTCCGAGTCGACGAAGGTCGTCTTGTCGGGCTGAGTGCCCGGCGCAGGTTCCGGACGCCGCGCGCCATCCGCCATGTTGTATGCGATGATGTAGAATCCGTACACGCCGTCCTTCGGCGCGGAGAAGACGATCGGAGTCTGAAGGTCCGTGTCGTACCCGTAGAACTTCCAGCTCTTTCCGTCGTCCTCGGTGTACCACAGTACGACCGCCTTGAGGCCCGACTCGCCAACCTCGACCTCGTAATCGATGTTGAATATTCTGCTGTTGGACCGCGCGGGCGGAAGCGCGTTCGGCCCGGGCGCCGGTTGCGCGCCGTCGGTCTTCCTCACTACCGTTATGGGTTTCTCCGTCTCGGCCTGCACCTGGTTATCGGCCAGGTCGCGCGCGGTGATCCTCACGAGCAAGGCGGATATCTCTTGCGAAGGTAGGATTATGGCAATGGAGCTGCGCGCGCGTTCATTCGCTCCGACGAGCTCCCAGGACGAGCCGCCGTCGCGCGAGACCTCGACCGTCGCAACAGGCCGCTCGCCGATGTTGTCGTCCTGCGCGTCCCATGTGATGATCAGCTCGCCTCCGCATGGCACGGTCTCGCCGCCCTTCGGATTCACGAGCGTAACGAGAGGCGGTTTCGTATCAACGACGGCGACCAGCCTTGGTCTCTCATCGCTCACGGGCGGCGCCTCGCGGTGACCCAGGTTGTCGGTCGCAACGGTCTTGAACCCGTATTCCCCGTCCCCGGGCGCGGCAAACTCGAAGTACCGCGAGCCATCCTCCTCGGTCGCCAGACTCGCGCCCTCCACGAGCTTCCACTGCTTGCCGCCGTCGGTGGTCAACCACAGGTCGACGCCCTTCAAGCCAGCCGGGGTCTCCTCGACACTGCAGTAAATCCGGAGCGTGCGGGCGGCGAAATATGCGCGCTCTTCATCGACCGCTTGCGCGGCCCCGTCGCGCAGGACCGGCGACAGCACAATCACGAGAAGCGCCAGCGCAACCGAATGAGGCTTGTGCATTGACTTGACTCTCCCAATCTGAATCGCACCTACTTCTTGTCAAAAAACGACTTGACCAGTTCGTCGCGAAAACCTTCGAGCGTGAATTGGATGACCGCGACATCGCCTTCGGCGGCGGGAGAGAGCGTGAGCTGCATTCCATCGTCCGCCACCGACTGAACGATATCCGCCTTCGTCCGCTCGAAGGCCTCGGCGAGCCGCTTTGCGACCTCCGCCGTTTTGGCCTTGAAACGCGCGGTGCCCTCGATCTTGTCTTCGCCGACCGCCTTGGCGTCCCAGCACATGCCTTCCACTGCGGTGAAGTCGACGGTGCTGCCTCGCTCCTGAAGGAATGCGAATTCGCGATCGAGTACGCCGTCCTTGTTGAGCACAATGCCGAACGCATCGCGGTCTGCGGCGAGTCGCGAGAACATGTCCTTCATGCCGGTGTTGCCGCCGAAGTCGGCGGTCCCCGCCTTCAGACGCGAACGCATCATCTTCACGCGCTCTCCGTCGCCGGACACGATCAGGTTGTTGCCAAGGCACGACATGTAGGGCGAACCCTCGTCGCCGCTCCCCGGTCGGATCTCCGCAGTCGTGCCCCCGTCCTTCCTCTCACGGTTCACGACCTCGACGGTCATCACAAAGCCGCCTTCATGCTCAATGACATCCCCGGGCGAGTCGGCCTTCACCCCCTCCGCACACTTCTCCCATAGCCAGTTCACAGCATTGGACAACCGCGCATAACTCAATACGACGCAGATATTCTCTTTCTCGGATTCGGCCACCACCCCCTCGCGAGACACGACCGTCAGTTGTATGGGCAACGCCCTATCCATGAGGTGCGCGGGTTCGACGGCTTTCTTCATCTCCTTGACGCCCTCGGGATCCTCCGTTTCCATCCTCGCCGCCAGGTCGCGGATGATCGCCTTCGTCAGGGGGCTGTTGCGATCGAGCCGCAGACTGACAACGCTGATCGCGGTGTCGTCAATGCAGATTTCGGCCGCGATGATCGGCTTCTCCTCCAGTGCCCACCATATGATCCACACGCCTGCGATAGTCGCGAGGATGAAGATAGACACGCACCCGCAACCGCAACCCAGCAGGAGCTTGGTACAGCCGGACATCTTGCGCGTCTTCAGCGGTTCACCCTCGGTGGGGGAAGGCGGCTTGGCGCCCGCAGGCGGCTGGAAGCCTCTCTCTTCGCTCATGCGTCAATCTCCACGTACGTGCACTTTCAATCCCATCCGGACACTCCTCCCTTCCAACAGGGGGACGGCGAGGGCCGTCTGCTGAGTTCCCCGGGCGGCGGCAGCTTCACAAACAACCCCCTGAATCTCAAGGCCGCAGACGCGATCCCGACGGCAGTCGCGACCCCTTTGCTAAGGGAGACTCTCGCAGCCGATTCCCCCTTGGAAAAGGGGCCGAGGGGGTTGTATTCGTCCCCATCATTCACGGCCCTCGTTGCGGACGCCACGTCGCGTGCCTTCTCGAGTTTCGGCACTTCAAGAATGCAGAAGGGACGCAAGTCCTATCCGAGGTTCATCAGCTCATCGAACAGTTCTTTTTGCGTCTTGATGACGGCGATGTTCGCCTTGAATACAATCGCGTTGACGGACTGGTCAACGCGTTCTCTCGCGATATCGGTGTTCGAACCCTGGAGGGCGCCCTGGACGAGCCTGCCGAACGGCGCGGCGCCGGCGTGTCCGAGCACCGGCTCGCCCGAGTTCGGTCCGGGGAGTACCGCATTTCCGCCGACGGAAACCAAGCCGCCCTCGTTGGCGAACCTCGCGAGCGATATCCTGGCAATCTCCTGCGTCGTCCCGTCCGCGAAATGGCCCATGACCGCGCCATTGGCGCTCACGCTGAACGCCTGCATCGCACCGTGCGGGGAACTCCCGCCGATATCGACATGGATCGGCCCCGCCGGGCCGCCCTGCGCGGCACCCAGCAATCGCCGGCCGCTCGAGCGGTCGACCAGGAACCCTTGCCCGTCCTGGCCGAGCGAGCCGACGCGCGAAAATACACTGCCGCCGTCGCCGCCCCTGAACGCGAACCAGCCCATGCCATCGATTGCGAGGTCAAACGGAATCCCCGTGAACTCAAACGCGGCCGCGCCGCCTGCCGCCGAGATGTCTGCGACCTGCGTGCCGCCCCCCGCGAGGTCCGACTGCGTAACACGCCCGGCCGCGAAACCCGGTGTGGTCGCGTTGGCGACGTTGTTGGCACTCACCGCCTGCCGAAGCGAGGCGGCATTCAGACCCGTGAGGGCCGAGTTGATCGCATCCGTCATCGTCGTCTCTCCTACTGCAGTCCCCTTAGCATCTGTCTGGCCCGTTCGGCCTCGGCGCTGTCGGGATCGACCTCGAGCGCCCGCCTGAGCTGTTCGCGCGCCTCGTCCTTCTTGTTTCCCTTTCCGAGGATATCGGCGATCGCGAGATACGCGCGCTGTAGCCTCGGGTCGAGCTCGATGGCCTTCTGGAATTCCTTTAGCGCCTCGTCCTCCTTCTTCTCCCTGTACAGAAGCGTGCCGAGGTTGAACCGCGCTATCGCGTTTTCGCCCTTCTTCAGTATGTGGAGGAAGTGTTCCCGCGCCTCCTTCAGGTTGTCCTGCGTCAGGGCAATGACTGAAGCGGCGATAATCGTAAAGGAGGCAAAGTAGGCAAGGGCTGTGCCGAGACC
>JAVHLO010000030.1:8884-9933 GCA_031082105.1 Planctomycetota bacterium | reverse complement strand
TCGACAGCGGCCAGCGGCTTCTTCCCGTGGAAGAGGCTCATACCAAGCCTGTGCCGCGCCAGGACTGACCCGCCGTCGATATCGACCGCCTGGCGGTAATACGAGCAGGCCCGGACAAAATCGCGAGTCTGGTAGAACTGGTTCCCCATATGCATCGCCTGCTCGAACTGCTGTCGCCTGGCGCGCTCCTGATCCGTTATCTTCTCAGTCCCGGCCGGCTCGGTGCCCACGCCTGGCGTCTTGACCTCTTCACCCTTGCCGGAAGTCTTGCCGAATCGTGATTTTGAGCCGGGCGGGCCGGATACGATCGAGAACTTCTCGGACACAACAGAATTCCGCCGACTGTACTGATCGGTCACGTGAATCCTGAGGCTGCAGTCGGAGAACTTCTGCACCGACGGAACGTCCCAGCCGTACTCGCCCGAGTTAGGCAGGCCGGTCGCGATCGATTTCCATGACACGCCGCCGTCCGTCGAGACTTCGATGGAGACGCCGCCCTCCTTGACCAGCGAAGACTCGCACCGCCACCTGACACTGTACGTCGCCCCGCCCTTGACAACCTCGTTCTCCTTCGGGCTGACGACAACGACGTCAGGCGGATTACGCGATATACTGACAAGGCACTGGATGTCGGCCTCCGATTCGGGCGTTTTTCCGCAATTGCCCGCGGCGTCCGTCCCCACAAAAGTCAAACCGTACTTCCCGTCCCCGCCGCGGATCGTGTACGCGCCCGACGACAACGCCGGTATGGACTCGAACCTTCGCCACGCCTTGCCCTCAAACTCGTACCTGTAGACGTCGATCCTGGCAAGGCCGGCCGCCCCTTCGTCCTGGGCGGTGAACGGTATCTCGACGGATTCCGAAAAACCCTCGACGAGCGCCCTTACGGGGGAGACCCGCGGAGGCGAGGAGTCGACCGCGAAACTGGCCGGCGAGTCGGCGTTCGCCCTGTTGCCGAACGTATCGATTGCGGTGACGCGGATACGGTACTCTGTGCCGTTCTCGAAAGGCAGCGTCACCGCGCATCTTCCGGTATTGCGCAAAGGCCC
>JAVHLO010000030.1:0-8874 GCA_031082105.1 Planctomycetota bacterium | reverse complement strand
AGGCCCGGCCAGAGGCGACCAGCTTCTGCCGCCGTTGGACGAGATTTCGATTGCGACGGGCGCCTCGGCGAGATTCTCGTCCAGCGCCTCCCAGTCAACGTCGGCAACCGACCCGCCGCGAAGCACCTCGCCGCCGATGAAGGATTTCAACACGACCGCGGGCGCCTTGCGGTCGGTCGCGAACACCGCCTCACCCGTGTCTTCAGGCAGCGGCTCCGGACTGTGATTCCCCGCGCGATCCGTCGCCACGAGCCTGATCCCGTATGTCCCGTCCTCGGCCGGCACAGGGAACAGGAACGGAGACTGGAGGTCGGCATCGGCCTCGCCGGCCTTCTTCCATGCCCTGCCCTGTTGGGGGCTCAGCCACAACTCGACGACCTGCAGCCCAGAACCGCCTTCATCTGTGATCTCGTACTCCACTTCCACAAGCTTGTCGACCATCCTGGCGGACAGTATCTTCACGGCGGGCGGCATGTTATCGAAGACGAGCGGCTCTTCGGTCTGCGCCATCCCGACATTATCTGCGACGTCGGTCGCACAGACGCGAAGAAGATAGGAGCCGGATCCTTTCGGCAACTCGACCTCGGCCTCGCCCGTGTTAGCCACTTCGGCGAGGAGTTGCCAGGTCTGGCCCGCGTCCGGAGAAACCTCCAGACGCACGGGCCGGTCGGAGAGTCGCTCGTCGGCCGCGCTCCACGCCACTCGCAGCGTGCCTGCGGTCGACTTGATCTCGCCGCCCTTCGGCGCGATCAGTTTCACGACCGGAGGAGAAGAGTCCACAAGTACGGTGTGCTGCGGGACGGAAGTCGCGCTTGGAGAAGGGGTCTCACTTCCAACCTCGTTCCTGCCGCAGACATAGATATCGAACTCGCCGTCTGACGGCGCCTCGAACGTCAACTCGAACTTGGACGGATCGACCTTGACGGGCGGCAGCGCGGCCCAGTCGTCGGCCGCCACCTCCTTGTGCCAGACAGTCACCGTGTCAAGCCCGACGCCCGAGGGGCCGGAAAGCTGGTACGGGAGGACGCACGTACGACTCTTCGTGATCGTATGGCTCGATGCAAAGAAGACCACCGGGCGTGACGAGTCGATCACGAAATCGGTCGAAGACTCCGCCTGCCCTTTGTTGTCGGCCATGTCCTCCGCGACGACACGGATTCGGAAGGAACTGCACGTGACGGATGGCAGGCTCCAGTAGTACATCCCGGAGTTCCTGGTCTTCTCCACAATGGCCCGCCAGGTCTTCCCGCTGTCCTCGGAGTAGAATATCGAGATCGGGTCGGACTTGAGGTTCGCGTCGGTCGCCTCGTATCCGATGACCAGGTTGGCGCCGCCCGGGTACTTCTCGCCGCCCAGGAAGTTCTTCAATCGGACCTCCGGACCCTTCGTCTCGACGATTATCGAGGCGATCGGCCGCGAGTGCGGCTCGGGAGCGACGCTTCGGTTTCCGACCGCGTCGACGACCACGGCATAGAACCCGTAGGTCCCGTCATCAGGCGGCTTGAACGTGAACTTCCCGCTTGCGGCCGTTGCAGTCTCGTCGGTCCTTTTCCACGAGAGTCCGCTGTCCATCGTGATCCACAATTCGACGATCGCCACGCCCGCTTTACCTGTATCCGTTGCGGAAAAACCGACTGCAATCTCGGCGCCGCCCCGTTCCGGGATGTCCAGCTCGATGGCCGGCGGACTCGCGTCAACGCTGAACGAGACCGGCTCGAGAACGACCCGCTCGTGCGCGTCGCCCGCCAGATCGGTGTCCCGCGCGACGATCCGCACGCTGCACAGATCGATCGTCTCCTCGGGGGTCTCCCAGATGCGCTTCCCTTCGGAAGGCAAACCGCCAAAAAGCGTGTGCCAGCTCGTGCCGCCGTCAGGGCTTAGCTGTATCTCGACGGTGGTTGTCGAGCCAGGACCGCCTTCTCCGGACCATTCGAACCCGATCACCTGTCCGGGCGGGTACACCGCTGCGTCCCTGGCTGTCGTTGAGGCGACAACCTTCGTCGGCGCGGCGATTCCGACCCTCAGGCTGACCGCCGATTCGGCCTTGTTCCCCGCAGGGTCAACGGCAGACACTCTGATGCCAAGCATCGTTGGTTTGTCCGGCGCGGTCAACTTGTGCGAGTCGGCGGTGCCGAACTCACCGACCGGCTTCCAATCGTCATCACCGAGTCGCAGCTCCAGTTTCGCCGTCATCTGCTCCTTGTTTGCGTCGATGCACTCCCAGGAGATGGTGATCTCGCTGCGCGGCACAAACGTATCGCCGTCCTTGACGCCGAACAGCCTGATCTCCGGCGCGGAGGTGTCGACGACGAAGCTCGCGGCGGGTCGGGTACCCGGCGCAGGCGCGGGGCTCGACAGGCCGTGTTCGGAGCTCCGCGCGACAAAAAACACACCGTACCGTCCGTCCTGAAGGTCCAACTCGAACGGCGCGCCGACCTTTGTCTGCCTCACCGGGGGATTCCAGTTGCGCCCGTCGTCCGGGGTGACGTACAACTCGACCACGTCGACCGGATAGTCCTTCACTTCGTGGCACGTGTACTCAACGAGGAACGGTCTCCTGCTGATCAGCTGGGCGATGCGCGGCTCAGGGGTCAGCAGTCCCGCCACAAGCCCGAACGGCTTGCGACTCACCGCCTCGGACCGGTTGCCGACGGCGTCTACAGCGACGACTTTGAAGAAACACTCGCCGGCCGGCTCGTTGGGCAGTTTGTACGAGAAGGTCCCGTCATTCTTGATATCGAGCGCAATGGCCTCATACGTCTCACCGGCGTAGGCCGAGAAGTAAAGAGAGATGGGCTTCGACGCAGGGTGCGCATCTTCGTAGCGCCACGCGATGGTGACGGTCGAACCGACTGCTGCGGAAAGGATGTCCGGCCCCAGCAGTTCCAGCGTCGGGGGCGTGGCGTCCACGAAGAATCCGACCTCCCGGCTGAAAGTGTTGCCGACCGCATCGACCACTTCGGCGCGCAGCCGGCAATCCACGTCGGCGCCGGGCGTCAACCATTTAAGCGAGTCGATTGCGGGCCGTTCGGAGGCGATAACTTCCCAGCTCCCCGTCGGGCCGATCTTCGCCGACACCCTGACCGGTGCGGGCAGCGCATCGACGCTTCCTGCATTCCACGAGAACTGGACCGGGAAGTTCCCGGGCACAAGCGCCCCTTCCTCAATACCGCTCACGGAAATCTCCGGCGGCGTCGTATCGACGCGGATGCTCGTGGCGGAGAGCGCGCCAGGCGGCGGGCTGGAATTGCCCACCTTGTCGTGGCCCACAGCATGCAGCAGCGAAACGCCCTCCGGCAGCGTGACGACGACCGACCTCTCGGACCCGGTCGCGACCGCTGCCTGCTCCCACTTGTTGCCGTCCTTGCTTACGGATATTTCCACCCTATCGAGGCCGGCGTCGCCGATATCCCTCGCTTCAAACGAAATCGCGACCTCGCGTTTCCCGAAGAGGCCGGTGGTCGTGATATGGACGACCGGCGCGGAAGAATCGATTGAGAAGGTCTTCTCTGTGACGGCGTCGTTCTGGTTGCCGACCTTGTCGCGCGCGATCACCTTGATGGCGCAGTCGCTGCTGTTCTCGGGCGGTATTGCGAAGGTGAACGCGCCGGTGTTCCGGCATTCACGCTCAATGTAGTCCCACCGGCCCGTGCCGCCGCGACAGATCATGATTGAAATAGGGGCCTCGCCGAAATGGTCGTCCAGGGCGGTCCAACGGATCTCGGCCTTCTCGCCTCCGGCGAACAATACGCGGTCGAGGTTCGATACGGAGACCTCGGGCTGCGTGGCGTCCACGAGTATCTCGGTCTCGACGCTCGCGACGTTCCCCGCTTCGTCGGCGGCCGTGACCTCGATGACCACAGGCCCGGTCTTTGCGGGCATATTCAGCCTGTGCCGCCCCGCCACACCAAGGTTGATCCCCGGTGTGGACCACGACACGCGTCCGTCCTCGGACTGGCGGATATTGACGGGCGACTGAGGCAGGTTCGGGTCACGCGCTTCCCATCCCAGGTCGATGATCGCCTCACCGCGGACGACATCGCCCCGCTTGGGTCCGAACGTCAACAACTCGGGCGGATGCGTATCGACGATGACGGTGACCTCCGGCTCGATGCGAGCCGCGGGCTCCGCTCCCCTGTTGCCGAGCACGTCCGTGCAGACCAGCCAGATCCCGTGCCTGCCGTCGGGAAGCGAGAGTTCCACGGAGGCAGGGACGGGCTTTTCGGACTTCTTGTACAACTGCCACCTGACGCCATTGTCCGAGGTGACCCATATCTCGAGCGTGTCCAGCGCGACACTGCCCGCCGGGAGTTCGATATCCGCAGCGAACTTGGTCTCCTTGGTGATTCGCGGGACGCGCACCCTCGGCGCGGGCGCGGAGGAAACCAATGTGAACTTCTTGTCGGAGACGGACTCAGCAAAGTTACCGACGCTATCGCGCGCCTGGACTTTCACCAGGCACGAGCCGTAGGCGTTCAATGTGGGCGCGGTCCAGTGGTACTTGCCGCTGTTCTTCACCTCTTTGGCGACCGGCGCCCAATTGGCGCCGCCGTCCTGAGAGAACCAGATCGAGATCGGCAGTTCGCCGAAATGCGCGTCCGAGGCCTCCCACAGGATGTCGTGCGATCTGGTGCCGGCAAACTCACCGCCGTCGCGGAAACTGCCGAGCGTCACCACCGGTGGATCCGCATCGATCTCCAGCATGACTTCGACCGCGCCGGAGTTGCCGACCCGGTCGGCCGCGGAGACCTCAAGGACGAACTCACCGGAGGTCTTCGGCGTCGTCCACGTGTACGTATTCACCGGCGCCTCGCCTTCGACGAGCGCCGTCCACTTGTCGGATTTCTTGTCGCGGATGCGCAGTCCCACGCACCGCGGCGCGAGATTGTCATCCGCGGCTTCCCAACAGATCGTCACGGGATCGCCGCCCTTGAACAGGGCCGTTCCCGGCTCGAGCGGTATGCCGCGCAGGAAAATCGTCGGCTTCTTGGTGTCGACAAGCAGCTCGCACTGGGGGATCGTCGGCATGCGGCTCCGGTTGCCGGCCTTGTCGACAGCCACCGCTGAAAGCCCGTAGAGTCCGTCCTCTAGCGGCAGCGAGATCAACTGGGGTGACACCGTCTCTGTGACTGCGATATTCCACGAAGCCCCGCCGTCGGTGCTGACATGAAGCTCGACCGCCCCGAGCCCGGCGGGACCGGCGTCGGATGCGCGCACCGCAATGCCGACCGGGCTGCTGTTTCCAACCCTCGGACCCACGACCTCGGCGACGGGCGGAAGCGAATCGATCTTGAACGGCCCGCGCGACACCGACTCGGTGACATTGCCCACGACGTCGGTCGCAACGACCTTGATCAGGAACGCATCGCCGTTTTCCTCTTTCACCCTCCAGACATGCTCGCCGGAATTCGGCAGGCCGGCCGCGATGGGCTCCCAGGTCTTGCCGCCGTTGGACGACACTTGCAGAATGATGAAATCCGCGATGAGGTTGTCGTCTCTGGCCACCCACTTGATCTTGAACTCGCTGCCGCCCATCAGTACCTCCTCGCCGGCGGGCGCGACGACCTCGGCGAGCGGCACATGCGAGTCAATGACCAATTCCGATTGCGCGCTGTCGCTATCCGTCGGGCGGTGCTGGACGTTGTTCACCTTGTCGATCCCGCACAACCACAGCCCGTATTTCCCGTCGGGCATTTCGAATTCGATCAGCGGGCGGCTTCCCGTGAACTCCTTCGGATACTGACGCCATGCCTTGTCGCCCTCAGGCCGATACCAGATCTCCACGCCCTTCAGCCCGGCCTTGCCGAAGTCCTGTACTTCGTAAGCCAATGACACCTTCTGCGTTTTCGATGTTGCGGGACCTTTCACCCTCCCGTCCGGCCGCTGTGAGTCTATGGAAAAACTCGCGTCAGACGGATAGATCGATTCGTTGCCAACGGCATCGCGCGCGACGACGCGGATCCGATATCTTTCGCCGGACTCGAGCGGCAGTTCCCAGAGGAAGCCGGACGTATTCGGCATGTTTGCTCGGATCTGCTGCCAGGTCCGTCCGTCGTCCGGAGAGAACTCGAGCGAGATCGGGTCGTTGCTGAAATTCGAGTCTTCCGCCTTCCACTTGACCTCGAGCGTTGCCCCGCCCTGGTAGCACTCGCCGCCGCGGAATGTCAGCAGCTCGACGCGCGGTTTCTTTGTGTCGACGAGCACCTCGAAATCAGGCTTCGTGTCGGTCGCCGGCAACGCGCCCCGGTTTCCCGCCTTGTCGGAACCGACGGCCTTGATCCCGTACCGGCCGTCTGCGTCGATCCTCAGTTTGAGGGTCGTCGGGTGCACACGCGACACGCCGACACGGTCCCATCTCGGCTCGGCCGATGACAGGTTCGAGTACCACACCTCGACCTCGTCCAGCCCGGCGGGACCGATATCCTCGATGACCGTGTACGACACCTCGACATCGTTTCCTCCGGACACGCAAGGTCCGCAGGCGACAACCTTCGGCTCGACGGAATCGATCCCGAAATCCTGGGTAGAGATGCACTGGGAAATGTTCCCGAACGCGTCGCAAACTGTGACGCGCAGCCGGTATGTGGATGAAGTGGCGACAGGCAGTTTCCAGTCGTGGCGGCCCTCATTGGGGACGTTGCGCACGATCACGGCCCAGTTCGCGCCGCTGTTGGGTGAGTACTCGATCGAGACGCAGTTCTGCCCGAGATGCGCGTCCTGCGCCGTCCACAGCACGACCTGGTCCGAATTCCCTCTGAATACCTCTCCGCCCTTGAAGGACAAGAGCTCCACGACCGGCGGCATGGTATCGACGATCAGATGCTGTTTCGGTTTGTCTCCGTTTGCGGGCGGTCGCTGACTTCGGTCGATCTCCGCGCCGATGGTGCTCGCGCATACGACGGCCAGCCCGTAGTCGCCGTCGCTCGCCTTGAACCCGACCGGGCTGCGCCGGTCCACATCTTCGCCGTATCGATGCCATCGCGTTCCGTTGTCCGTCGTGTACCACAACTCGACCGTCCGCATCGGCGACACGCCGCGGTTTCTGATCTCGTAGGTTATCTCGACCTCCGATCTCGAACTCCGTCCGGGCCCGATGACGACGGCCTCGGGGACCAGCGCGTCAACCGCGAAGCCCTGCGTGACGTCGCTCGCGACGTTGCCCAGCAGGTCGTTTGCCGTGACCCGGAGCCGGCAGTCCTCGTAGTTCTCGCTCGGCATGTGCCATTTCGCCGGTTTCTTGTGGTCGAGCCCGCTCGCGATCTCACGCCACGTGCTGCCACCGTCGGTTGAATACTCGATCTTCACCGGGTTCGCGGCCAGGTTTGTATCCGCAATCGCGAACGTGATGTCGTAGTCATAGTCGCCGGCATAGATCCCGCCGTCCTTGAAGCTGGTCAGCTTCACTTCGGGCGGCTGAGAATCGACGATGAGGGCGGGGAGGTTCGCGTTGTCGAGCCGGGCCCCGCTCGGCGGCTCATCGGACGCGTTGCCCACCGAATCGACACAGACGAGCCACAGCAGGTACGTGCCGTCCAGCGCGCGGAACTTGACCGGCGAGAGGGTATCGTCGTCCTCGGCGACGCGCTCCCACGTCACGCCCGAATCCGTGGACGCCCACAGATCGATGCGCGCAAGCCCGGCCCCGCCAAGGTCGCCCGCGCGGTACTTCACGTCCACCTCGCTTCGCGTGGATGCGGGCGGGCCGAGTATCTGCCCTTCCGGCGGCAAGCCATCAATCGCAAAATCGGCGTCGGACCCGTCCGTGCCCGTATTGCCCGCGATGTCCGTCGCGCTCACGCGCACGCGAAAGTTCTGACTCGATGCCGACGGGATCCGCCAGAAGTACCGCCCGTCGTTGGGCACGTCGCGCGCGATAATCGCCCATGTCTGGCCGCCGTTCCCGCTCCCCTCGATAAGTACCGAATTGTGCACGAGGTTGTTGTCGACGGCAGTCCACTTTATCAGGTCGGTGCCCAGGTTGCGGTAGACGTTGCCGCCGTTGGGCGATTCAAGCACCACTACCGGCGGCTGGCTGTCGACGATCACCGTGGCATCGGGGGTCGTTCCGCGCACACAGACATACGCAGGTCGCCCCATCTTGTCGACAGGGACCAGCTTGAAGCCGAACGTCCCGTCACGCTGTGCCGAAAACCTGATCCACTCCGGCGTCCCCTTCGTGATGGAATCACGCGACCAGGTGTTTCCTTCATCAAGCGTGAACCACAGTTCGATCCCGGCCGTACCTTCCGGCTGCCCCGTGACCTGGATATCGAGCTCACGCGACCGCGACGTTCTCGGACTTTCTGCCGGCTGTTCCTCAGGGGGTTGCCCTTCACCGGGCTGTTCCTCGGCGGGCGGAGTCTGTTCAGACGGAGTCGGTTCGGCGGGCGTCGCGACCGGTTCTTCCGTCTTCGGCGGCTCCGCGATGCTGCCGGCCCCGCCGGAACCCGTGCCGCCCGCGCCGGCGCAGGCGGGCAGCAGCGTGGCAAGGGCGAAGACGAACCAGATGATGCGCAAGAGTCGTTCTTTGGTAACCATTGTCAGCTCCACTCCTCTCCTCAAGGCAGCCCGGCATTCTAGAACGTGCGCTCCACGTATTGCACCGCGCGCGTGAAGAAGCGCAAACCGTCAGGCGTCTCACTCAGACCTTCGCGGGTCCATCTGGGATGGCTTGAGGGATGCACATGTCGTTCGGGGTGCGGCATGAGACCCAGGATCCTCCCAGTAGGATCACAGATGCCTGCAATGTGGTCAACAGACCCGTTGGGGTCGTGCGGATACGGAACCTCCTGCGCGCCCGGGTCGATTCCGGGCGGCAATGTATACCGCAAAACGATCTGGTCTTGTGTTTTCAGGCGGGAGAGCACGCCCTCG
>JAVHLO010000309.1:1796-4673 GCA_031082105.1 Planctomycetota bacterium | reverse complement strand
TGGACAACGCCTTACGGCGTCACTACGAACTCGAGCAGCATGTCGCCGCGTTCGTAAACAATGGGGGCTTGAAGACGCCACTCCGGCTGCGGCCTGCGTGGCTTACTACAAACTCAACAGTCGGATTGTGGTTCAGCAGGAATGGGACTTCTTTCCTTACAGAATGTATCGAAGACCTACGAGAAAGGGCTGGAGAAGGTCCACGCCTTGTCCGGTCTGACCCTTGAGATCGAGAAGGGCGACAACATCTCCGTGATGGGCCCTTCGGGCTCCGGCAAGTCGACGCTTCTCTACGTGGTGGGCCTCATGGACCGGCCCACCGCCGGCCGGTACATGGTGGCCGGCACGGACATCTCCACCATGGACGACGACCAGATGTCGCGCGCCAGGAACAAGTGGTTCGGTTTCGTTTTCCAGTCCTTCAACCTGTTTCCCCAGTTGAGCGTCGTCGAGAACATCGAGGTGCCGATGGTCTACGCCGGAATCCCGCGCCCGGCGAGGCGCCGCCGCGCGGATGAACTGGCGTCGCTGGTGGGGCTTTCCGCACGGCTGAAACACAAGCCCAGCGAACTCTCCGGTGGAGAGATGCAGCGGACCGCCATCGCGCGCGCCCTGTCGAACCGGCCCGAGGTGCTGCTTGCGGACGAGCCGACCGGCAACCTCGACACCACGACGGCAGCGCAGATCGTCGACGTGCTCAAGCAGTTGAACGACGGCGGCGTCACCCTCATCATCATCACGCATAACGCCGAGATCGGCGAAGCGGCCCGGAGGAGAATCCGGCTTCGCGACGGCAAAATGATCGAATAGCGTCTTCAGACCGCGAATTTCGGAGAATCGCTCCCGATGTCCCTTGTCGAACTGTTCCGCCTGGCAATCCGGTCGCTGTGGATCCACAAGTTGCGGGCGTTCCTTGCCACGCTCGGGATCCTCTTCGGCGTCGCCGCCGTCATAAGCATGGTCTCCATCAACGAATCGACGAAGCGGCAGGCGCTGCAGCAGTTCGAAGCGCTCGGCATCAGCAATATCAGGGTCAAGAGCACCAAGCCCGTCCAGAAGGAACGACAGGCGGGCGGGAGGCAATTCGTCCTGAAATACGGCGTCCTTCCCGAAGATGTCTCACACCTGTGCGCCGTGGTCCCGAACCTCGCCGGTCACTGCATTTCACGCCGGATGAAGAAGAACATATGGTACGGCGACGAACGCAGCCCGATCACCGTGCTGGGGGTGGAGCCGTCCTACGCCAGGCTTAACAACCTCAGGCTGCGAGGCGGCCGGTTCATCAGCGACCTGGACCAGGAGTTCGCCGCGCAGGTCTGCGTGCTCGGCGGCGGCGCTTCAAGGGACCTCTTCAAATCGCTGAATCCCGTTGGGAGCAGCATCAAGATCGAGCACCGCCACTTCGACATCGTCGGCGCCCTGGAGGACATGTCGGAAGGCAGCGCCACCGCGGAGGCCCACTTCGGCTCGTATGTGTTCATCCCGTACAACGCCTGCCTTGAGCGATACGGGAAATACAATATCATCCGCGAACCGGGCCGGATGGAGGGTGAGGAGGTCTACGTGGACGAGCTCGTGCTCGCGCTCTCGGCGCCCGAGAGCGTGATGCCCGCGGCGACGGTCGTCCGGCACTATTTCGAGCGGACGCATCCGAGCCAGGACTACGAGATAGTCGTGCCGCTCGAGTTGCTGCGCCAGCGCGAGCAGGCGAGGCGGGTCTTCAACCTCGTGATGCTCGTGATCGCCTCGATATCGCTGCTCGTCGGCGGGATCGGGATCATGAACATCATGCTGGCCAACGTGGCCGAGCGGACGAAGGAGATCGGGACGCGCCGGGCGCTGGGCGCGCGGAAGCGCGACATCCTCCAGCAGTTCCTGATAGAATCGGTCACGCTGACGCTCATCGGCGGGTTCATGGGCATATTCGTGGGGGTAGGGATCACGCGCATCATGGTGGGCATCATCGCGGCGTTCCTGCCGTTCGAATTTGCAATCGAGCCGTTCGCGATAATCATCTCCTTTGCGATCGCCACCGCCGTGGGGGTGACGTTCGGTACGTACCCTGCCGCGCGCGCGGCCGCGCTGCCGCCTCTCAACGCGCTCAGGGCGGAGTAGGCCAACCCGCAAAGTCCTTGACTTGCCGCGCTTCTTTTGTATAATCTCGGGGTCCCCGGAGGGTCCGCGGATGCGCATAGACATCGTCACGATTTTTCCGAAGATGTTCGAGGGGGTCTTCGCCGAAGGGATTGTCCGCATTGCCGGCGAAAAGAAGCTCCTGGATGTCAGGACGCACGATCTCCGCGACTACTCCGGCAACAAGCACAGGAAGGTGGACGACGCGCCCTACGGCGGCGGCCCCGGCATGGTGATGACCGCGGAACCGATCCTGCGGTGCGTTGAGACGCTGAGCGAAGAGGCCGCCCGGGCCGGCGCCCGGAAACCCAGGGTAATCGTCCTGACTCCGCAGGGCAGGAAGCTCGACCACGGGCTGGCCGTGGAGTACGCGCTCGAAGACCGGCTCGTGCTCATCTGCGGCCACTACGAGGGCATAGATGAGCGCGTCGTGGAAATCCTGCGTCCGGACGAGCTTTCGCTCGGCGATTTCGTCCTCTCGGGCGGCGAGATCCCGGCCATGGCGCTCGTCGACGCGGTTGCGAGACAGATACCGGGCGTCCTCGGCGACCCCGAATCGCTCTCGAACGAGTCGTTCGTCGCCGGCATGCTCGACTACCCGCACTACACGCGGCCCCGTGTCGTCCGCGGTATGAAGGCGCCTGAGGTTTTATTTTCGGGCAATCACGCAGAGATCGAGAAGTGGCGGCGTGCGCAGTCAAACGAAAGGACCCGCGCGCGACGTCGCGATCTCGGCGCAAAACC
>JAVHLO010000309.1:0-1786 GCA_031082105.1 Planctomycetota bacterium | reverse complement strand
CGGCCCTGACGCCGCGCTCCGGTCGGCCCGCCCGGATCTCGTGACGCGGATTGGTTTGTTTTCGGGATGCTACGGAACGGTTGCCGGACCGGGCGCGCGCCCGGACGATTTTACTCTGTCGGAAGGAACTTGCCATGCAGACCATCGATGCGATTGAACGGAAGTTTTTGAAGACCAACATCCCCGCCTTCGATATCGGCGATACGGTCGATGTCCACGTCAAGATCAAGGAAGGCGAAAAGGAGCGCATCCAGATATTCACGGGAACGGTGATCTCCAAACGGGGACACGGCATGACATCCAGTTTCGCCGTGCGGAGAATCGTCCAGGGCGAGGGAGTGGAAAGGACCTTCCCGCTACACAGCCCGACGGTGGTCGACGTGCGCGTCAGGAAGAAAGGCCAGGTCAGGCGAGCGAAACTCTTCTACCTCCGCGGGCGCAGGGGCAAGGCCACGAGGATCAGAGAAAAGCTGCACGAGAGCGGCACGCTCCCGGCGACAGGCCCGGCCACGGCCCCGGCGGCGACCCCGGCGCCGGCACCGCAGGAGAAGAAGTAGTCCCGGGGAAGGATCCCGCCTCGGCTGTCCCGGCGATCCCCGGGCATTTGCGGCTGCGCGTCCGCCGTCCGAACCACGTTTGCCTTATGCCGAAACTGAACCCGCATCATCGCGATGAGGAAGACGCAAGGTTCGACGTCCAGCTCCGCCCTGCCGTCTTCGACGATTTCGTCGGGCAGAAGGCGATAGTCGAAAAACTCCGCATATACATCCAGGCCGCGTCCGCGCGCGGCGAGGCGCTCGATCATATCCTGTTCACCGGCCTCCCCGGACTCGGCAAGACCACCCTCGCAACCTTGATCGCGCGCGAGATGAAGGTCGAGCTCCACTCCACAAGCGGACCCATCATCGAGCGGCCCGGCGATCTCGCCGGCATCCTCACAAACCTCAAGCGCGGCGACATACTGTTCATCGACGAGATCCACCGCCTCTCTTCCGCGGTCGAAGAATACCTGTACTCGGCGATGGAGGATTATTCGATCAGCGTCGTCCTCGGCCAGGGGCCCCACGCGCGCACCATGCGGCTCGACCTCCCGCCGTTTACCCTCGCGGGCGCCACGACCCGCGAAGGGCTCCTCACCGAGCCGCTCCGCGCACGCTTCGGTGTCATCGAGAAACTCGATTTCTACCCGCCCGAAGACTTGGGCGCGATCCTCGCGCGCTCCGCCCGGATCCTCAACGTCGTCCTCAAGCCCGACGCGGCCCGCGAGATCGCCGGCCGAGCCCGAGGCACCCCCAGAGTCGCCAACAGGCTCCTGAGGCGGCTCCGCGACGTCGCCCAGGTCCGCGCCAACAACGTCATCTCGCCAAAGGTCGCTCTCGCCGGACTCGCCATGCTCGGCGTCGATAGCGAAGGACTCGGAGAGACTGACCGCAAGATACTCGAAATCCTCTCGCGAAACGCCGGCGCGCCCGTCGGGCTCAAGACGCTCGCGACCGCGGTCTGCGAGGCGGAAGAGACGATCGAGGAGGTCTACGAGCCGTTTCTCCTGCGACTCGGGCTCATCCAGAAGACCCCGCGCGGACGCAAGATCTCGCCCGACGGCCGCAAGCACCTCAAGCTCCCCGCTCCCAGGGAAGACCAGGGCCGGCTCGATTTCGGCGACTAGCCTGGAGTTTCGCCATTCCCAAGCGTTCTTTCACGCTGCGGCCCCCGGTGCCGGAAGCGAATCAAGAGTCTCTTCTCTTTTCTCAAGGGCTTTGCGCAGTTACGGCGCCCATGGAATTTC
>JAVHLO010000308.1:3543-4704 GCA_031082105.1 Planctomycetota bacterium | reverse complement strand
CCGTGGTCGGGGCATCTCCTTCAGCGAAGGGCCGGTCACCCGGCAAAGGAGATTCCGAAACAAGTTCGGAATGACCGGCCGTCCACGCTCTTCCTTGATTCGTGAACAATTCCGGTTAGAGGCGCTTCTCCTCTTCGATGAGTTCCCTTTCGGTTATGACGCCCTTCTTGATGAGCAACGGGATCAAGGCCTTCTGTAGCCGTTCGTAGTCCGGTTTCTCTTCCCTCTCACCCATGTCGGGCTCATCTTCCTCTTCTTTCCATTTCCTTTTCTGACTCTTTTTCTCTCCCCCCCCCTCCGGCTCTTCGTCCTCCTTTTCTTCCTGCCGGTCCTTTCCAGGCCTGTCATGCAGGCGGGTCTCCGGTTCCTCGTCCGATTCCTCCAGTTCGCGCATGAGATCGTCGCGCGATTGACTCGCTTTGGCCTCTCCTTCGGCATAGAAGAGATCGTTGATCGCCTTCTTTATCGACTCACGCGGCGCGAGCGCGATCTCTACCTTGTAGCCCGTCACAAGCTGGATCTGCTCGATCGCGGCAAATGCGTCCGCGTCGCTTGTCGCCAGCGTAAGGACATTATCCTTGAAAGCCACGGGAATTACCTCGTGGTCTTCGATGATCTTGCGGGGAATCCGCTTCACGAGATTCTCGGGGATCACCATCCCTTCCAGATCGACGACCTCCAGCCCTTCCTGCTTGGCGACAAGGTCGGTGAGCGCCTTCTCCGTGATGTACCCGAGCTTCTGCAGGATCGCCGATAGCGGTCCGCCGACCTTCTGCTGGAAGTCCTTGGCCTTTTTCAGTTGTTCTTCGGTGACGAGCTTCTCTTTGAGCAGAAGCTCCGAGAGTTCCGGATCGGTCATGAATTGTTCCATCTCTCTGCTACCCCTCTACTTCCCAAACAAAAGCTCGATCGCCTGAGAAAATCAACATGCCTCCCGCGCCTGACACCGATCCGGCGGGCGACAACACAGTGTTTCATGCCGCAAACCTGGAGTCTAATATCTTTCACACCGGATGTCAAGAAATTTCATCGACCTTCGCTACTTGCTTCTGAGAATGGCGGAACAACGCGTCTCCACGCTGCGCATGATGGAAGCCACCGCCGCAGCCACTTCCTCGCCGGAAAGCGTCCTATCCGGCGCGCGAAAAACAAGGGAAAACG
>JAVHLO010000308.1:0-3533 GCA_031082105.1 Planctomycetota bacterium | reverse complement strand
ACGCAATGCTCTTGCTTCCCGCAGGTATGTTTTTGCCCCGGTACTCGTCAAAGAGGCGGACATCCTCCAGGTATGGCGGCGCGACGGCGCGCACCGATTCCTCAACCGACCGCCAACGCGTCTCCTCCGCCACGACGTAGGCAAGGTCCCTGACCACAGCAGGCAGCCGCGAGAAACGCCGGTACTTGCCTTCCACGACAGCCTTCGCCGCGAGGATCGAGAAATCGACCTCGAGCGCGAACACGGGCGAAGAATCGCCGCCCTTCTCGCCAGTCAGTCGCACTTCCCCGAGCACACCGGCCGGGTCGGCCCCGAGCACGACATCGGCAATCGCGGAACCATGGAACAAGCCGAGTTCGGCTGTGCTCTCCCGCAGCGTCATGGCCAGCCCGACCCTGTCGCATACGTGTTTCAATGCGCCCTTCAGAGGTCTGAAGCCGTCCGTGTCCAGAATCGCGAGCGACATCCGCTCCGTCGATTCGCCCGAGGGGCCGACGAAGTACCTCTTCGCAATCTCGAAAATCCGGACGTCCTTCATGCCGTACGCGCGATTCCCCTCACACACCTGGACGAGCGATTCCAGCAACGTGAGGCGGAGCCGCTTCTCTACGTGACCATCGCGGCCGAGTATCCCCACGGGCTGGATCGGTCCGTCGATGGGCAGCCCCTGCCTGTTGCCGCTGTCTGCGAAACTGAGGCCAAGCGACTCCGAGTATCCGCACGCACAGAGCGCTTCACGCACGGCCGACTCGACGCAGAGCTCGCGAGGTTTGCCGGCCGATGCAATCCGCAGGGCGGGCGTATCCGGGATCGAATCGTACCTGACGATACGCGCAATCTCTTCGATCATGTCCTCCTCACGCGACACGTCTGACCGATAGGAAGGCACGACGAATTCGATCGGCTGCTTTTCCGACCGGCGGTTCGTCTCCTCCAACTTGCGGTGCGCCGTTGCGCGCGCCGGTTCAAAGCCCAGCGAGGAGAGCCGTTTCAATGCATCCGCCCGTTCTATGGCGCATCCGAGCACTGCGACCGCGCGCGCGAGGCGCAGCGACACCGTACGCCGCGGCACAGGCGCAGGATGGCAGTCAAGACGCAGGTCGGAAATGCGGCCGCCGGCCACGGCAACGATCAACTCCGCGGCTCGCCTGGAGGCAGTCTCGACTCCGATCTCGTCCACCTGACGCTCGAACCGGTAGGAGCTGTCGCTGGCCAGGGCAAGCCTTCGCGAAGTCCTCCTGATGCTCGGGCCGTTGAAGCAGGCGCTCTCCAGCAGTATTCTCTTCGTCCGCTCGCCGACCTCAGTGGCCTGCCCGCCCATCACCCCGGCGATGGCCACAGGACGGCTCTCGTCGGCGATGACGAGCGATTTCTCGTCCAGCTCATACTCACGGCCGTCGATCGCGGCGATCTTCTCGCCCCGCCTCGCAAGCCGAACGCGGATCGTGTTCCCCGTGAGGCGGTCACAGTCGAACGCGTGCAGCGGCTGGCCGGTCTCGAAGAGCACATAGTTTGTCACGTCGACCACGTTGTTGACCGAACGGAGTCCGATGGCCTCGAGCCGGTTCCGCAGCCAATCCGGCGACGGGCCGACCTTCGTTTCCTCGATCAATCGTGCGACGTATCTCGCGCACAGGTTCGGCTCGTCCACGGCGAGGACGAAGCCGGTCCGTTCGTCGCGCAGGGATGCGGGCTTCCGATCCTGTTCGTCCTGTCCGGCCGCGACGGAGTTCGCCGCCGTGGACCGCTTCGTCCCGACGCGAGCCGCGCCGGCTTCCGGCCACGCACGGAGGCGCGCGCCGGTACAGGCGGCGATTTCGCGGGCAATACCGATGATGCCGAGACAATCGGGCCGGTTCGATGTGACTTCCAGGAAAAAAGACGTATCGCCGTCCGCCACCTTCTCGTGCTTCTCCACTCCGATGCCGATGGTCGGCAGGAGCGCGACGAGCTCATCCGGCGACATCTTCAGATCGACGTGTTCCTTGAGCCAGTTGTAGGTGAACTTCATCATCTGCAAACCCGGGACGCAGGTGTCAGGCAACCACTGAAGCCGCTTCGACGGCGGAGTCCGGCTGGTGGGGTGAGCGACGGGGCTCGAACCCGCAAACCTCCAGGGCCACAGCCTGGCGCTCTAACCAATTGAGCTACGCCCACCGTAGCGATTTTGGATTTTTGATTGTGGACTTCGAAGATGCAAACCCGAAATCCGAAATCGGCAATCCAAGATCCAAAATCAAAAATCTAAAATTGTTCCAAAAACGCCATGTTGTTCTCGGTGAACAGGCGTATGTCGTCGATCTCGTATTTCAGCATTGCCACGCGCTCTACCCCCATTCCGAACGCGAAGCCGGTGTACTTCTCGGCATCGTACCCGACCCCTTCGAGCACGCGCGGATGGACCATGCCCGCGCCGAGTATCTCGACCCAGCCCGAATACTTGCACACGGGGCAACCCGGCACATGGACCTGACCCGTCTTGTTGCACAGGAGGCAGGTGATGTCCACTTCCGCGCTCGGCTCCGTGAACGGGAAGTACGACGGCCTGAAGCGCATCCGCACGTTCGGGCCGTAGAAGTCGCGCGCGAAGACGGTCAGCACGCCCTTCAAATCCGCAAAGCTCACGCCCTCGTCCACCATCAGCCCCTCGACCTGGTGAAACATCGGCGAGTGACTCGCGTCCGGGGCATCCGGACGGAACACCTTGCCGGGCACCACGATCCGGACGGGCGGTTTCTGTCTTGTCATCACACGTATCTGCACAGGCGACGTATGGCTCCGCAGCAGCAGCCCGCCCTGCAGGTAGAACGTATCGAACGCATCCCGGCTTGGGTGCTCCATCGGGATGTTCAGCGCCTCGAAGTTATTGAACCCCGTCTCGATCTCCGGCCCGACCTCGACACCGAACCCCATGCGGCCGAACGTCTCGCAGATGGCCTCCATGGTTGCATAGACCGGGTGACGCCGGCCGACGCGCGGCCGGGTCCCGGGCAGGGAGAAATCGAATCCCGCCCGCGGTCTCGCCGCCCCGGCGTCGCCTTCGATCGCGGCCCGGCCCAGTTCAGCCTCGCGCGCGCACAGCGTTTCTTCGAGCCGCATCTTCGCCGAGTTGATAGACTGCCCCGCGGCGGCCTTCTCTTCGCCCGAAGCAAGCCCGGCGATCATGCCGGTGAAACCGCGCAGTACGCCGCTCCGGCCGAGGTACCTGGTCCTGAGCTGTGCCACGGCCGCCACGGTCTGAGCGGCCTCCACGGCCGATCTGGCTTCCGCCTCCACGGTTTCCAGCCTGGCTGCGATTTCGGAGCTGTCCATGCTTCCTCTAGAATCCGGCAGACGCCACGATCCAAACGACAACGGCACCGCCGCGCCACAGAATGCGGTCGTGAGAGAATCTGAAGAGAGGCGAGCAGCCCGGCGGATTAACGGACGAAGATGGCTTTTGGAGTGCGCCCCGACGCATCGGGGCGCTTTCCCTCAAAGGGTGAAGCCCAAGCGGCGGTTGCGACCGCCGCACTCCAAAACCCGCTTGCGCG
>JAVHLO010000307.1 GCA_031082105.1 Planctomycetota bacterium | reverse complement strand
ACGATTGGTCAGGCACAATGGACATGATTTACAGGATCGCCGACGTCCATTGTTGACGTGTTGCGCAACTGCGGCCCGCCCGCCCCGTGCTCCAAAATCGTTGCACGTCCACTCCCGGTATGCTATGATTATGGCAACCGGGAAGTGTTGAATCCTGACCTTCTTCTCCGCTTCTGAGGTGGCGCCATGATGCTCTCCAGTCGAGCCCCCGTCTTCGCGCGGCTGTTTGTGTTCTTCGCGGTCCTGGCCGCCCTCGCCTTCGTCGGCTACACGCCGTCGGACGCGCAGGACGTCGAAAAGGCGCGCTCGCTCACCGTCGAAGGCAACAAGTACTTCCAGCAGGGCGACCTCGTCAAGGCCATCGAGCTCTACACCGCGGCGACGGAACAGCACAGCGGCTACCTCACGAGCTACTACCAGCGCAGCATCTGCTACCTCCAGCTCGGCCGGTACTATCTCGCGCACGAGGACATGACCCACGTGCTCGGCCAGTTCGGCAGCGGCACGCAGATCGGCGGCGGGAGCCGCGACCAGGCCGCAAGCCTCGTGCAATCCATGCGCGGCGCGGTCGGGCTCGCCCTCGGCCGTTACACCGAGGCGGTCGACGACGGACAGAAGGCCGTGCAGGCCTGGTCCCTGAACCCGATGGCCAACATCGTGCTCGGCCAGGCGCTGGCGATCCAGGGCGACCCTGTGAAAGCGGAGCAGTATTACCTCGCCGCGAGACCGCACGCCGGCCCGAAGACGTTCACGAACCCGATTGAAGTACATGTCGGCCTCATCCTCTCGCGGCTCGCGTCGGGCGGCGCCGATAAGGCGCTCAAGGCCGCCCAGGACCTGCGCAACGAGCTGCCCGCCGAGGAAGCGACCGCATGGGCGCTCGAGGTCGTCATCCGCGCCTCGACCGCCACGAGCGAAGTCGAGCTCGATAAGGCGCTCGACTTGCTCAAGAAGGCGCAGAAGAGCAACTACCGGCTCTTCGCGGAAGGGGTCATCTACAAGCGGCTGGGCCGCAACGAGGCCGCGCTCGCTTCGCTGCGCGAGTTCGACCGCGCGCCGTTTTATCTCCTGGCCCGCCAGACACGCGGCGAGCTCGAGATGCTCGAGGGCAACATCGAAAAGGCGCACGCCGATCTTGACCCGCTCCTCGCAGTGAACCCGAAGGTCGAGGAAGCGGTCCACAAACTGCCCGGCGGCGCGGAGTTTCTCGCCGGGAAGGGCGGAAAGAAACCGGCGAAGGAGGTCGTCGCCAAGACCGTCAGCGAGAGCCGCGAGGAAGAGGAGCAGCGGAACGCGTTCACACAGGTCAGCGCCGAGATCCGCACGAGCCTGCGCCGCTACAGGTTCGCCGCGGCGACTGCCGAAGCCGAACGGCTCCAGAAACTGATGACCGTCGAGACCACGAAGGAACGCGCGAACCGGCTCGCCGGACTCGTCAAGGACGGTTACGCGCTCTTCAAGAAACTCATCGACTCAGTCAACAAAGGCAAGCTCAGCAGCATGGAACTCGAGATGGGCGGCGTCAAGGCGAAACTCACGTCCGCAACGGAGGAGGAACTCAAGTTCGAGTTCGAAGGCGGGCAGGGGGCATGGGCGTGGGGGTTCGTGTCCGTCTCCGGTTTCTACGAACTTGCGTCGCGGCTCACGCTCGACGGCAAGGAGTGGGTCTCGCTTGGCGAGCTTGCGTGGGCGATGGGCAATCCTCATCGGGCCGAGCAGGCGTTCGTCAAGGCCTACGAGACGAAATCGCTCCAGGAAGAGGTCTCGCGCCGCTGGTCGGAGACCGCGGAGGTGGTCGAGCCGCCCGGCGGGTTCAAGCCGTACAAGGGCAAGCTCGTCAGCGCGGAGGAGAAGACGAACCTCGAAAAGGGGCTTGTCCTGTACCTGGGCCAATGGGTGACGCCCGAGGACCAGGCGCACCTGCGCAAAGGGCACCAGAAGATGAAAGGCAAGTGGGTGCCGTTGACGGAGAAACAACTCATCGCGCGCGGTTTCACGAAGGTCAAGGGCGAATGGCTGAGCGCGCAAGAGGTGAAGCGGATGCGCGGCGATTGGGAGTCCGGGTGGGAAAAGGAGACCGCCCACTTCTTCATCAAGACGGACAAGAGCGAGGACTTCGCGACCCGGCTGGCCGAGCTCGGCGAGGTCGCCTACGCCGAGTTCGAGAAGTTTTTCGGCGCGCGGTCGAAGGGTTCGCCGAGGCTGAAACTCTACGCGTTCGCGGATTTCGAGGACTACCAGAAATACTGCAAGGACCTGAAGCAGGACGACAAACTCGCGGCGGCGGGTTTTGCGCCGAGCGAGCCGCACACCGCCTGCGGCTGGGACAAGTGCACCGACGACATGATGTTCCTGCAGACGATGGTGCACGAGGCGACGCACCTGTACTTCGCGGAGAAATACCCGGTGCAGATCCCGAGCTGGCTTGCGGAGGGGATGGCGACTTATTTCGAGGGGTTCAAGCGCGAGAACGGCGCGTGGAAGTTCGATCACGTCTCGCGCATGCGGCTGACTTTCATGATGACCGCGATCGGCGAGCGGAAGTTCATCCCGCTCGACGAGTTCCTGTCGGCGGATGCGGGCCAGCTCATCAATTCCGACTCTTCGAAGGCGCTGGTCTTCTATTCACAGGCGTGGGCGGTCTTCTACTTCTTCAACAACACCGCGAACCAGGGGTACCGCGACCGGTTCCAGGCGGTGTTCAAGAAGTTCCAGAACGGCGCTGCGGTCATCTTCACAAAGGAGATCGACATCGACCTGAAGGCGCTCGAAAAGGAGCTCCAGCAGTTCGTGAGCCACCTCTAGGCCGGCACTATTCACGATCTGGGAGCGCCCCGACGCGTCGGGGCCCGTTCTCCAAGGGAAGCCGGCAGGGATGCCGGCGCTCCCAGATGCGACACTGCGTTGCCAATCTGCCTTGTTCATGAATAGACCGGGCGAGCCGGTGGCCGATCCGTGACGGTGCCGACACGGGACGGAAAGAAAAACATTGACAGAAGAGCCTCTTTCGACTATGATTGCGCGGACTGCCGCTTGTCAGGCCGCGTTGGGCGGGTCGTGCAATGCTCACGCGGAAGACGGTACGGTTATTGAGTCGACCTTGCGACGCGGTTTCGGTTCCCGCCTCGAGGTGAGACCTTTTTCTCAGTCTTGACCGAAAAGGACGGTCCGGCCTCTGTGAACGACGTCCGGACTGGCGCACACACCATGCGATTGCTGCTCATCAACCCGTCCAACCCTCTCGTCAGCATCGTCAATATCAAGGAGAGCCGTTGGAACCGCTATCGGGTATGGAAGCCACTCAGCCTGATGGTCCTCGCCGGCCTCACGCCGCGCGATTGGGAAGTCACAATCCTCGACGAGAATCTCGGCCCGCAGGACTACAAGTCCGTGCCGAGGCCGGACCTCGTCGGCATCACGGCGTTTACCTCCCAGGCGAACCGCGCATACGAACTGACCACGCACTTCCGGCATCAGGGCGTCCCGGTTGTGATGGGCGGGATCCACGCGACGATGTGCATCGACGAGGTCAAGGAGCGTGTGGATTCGGTCGTCACAGGGGAGGCCGAAGGGATCTGGGGGAAGGTCCTGGACGACCTCCGACACGGCACGCTCAAGCGTCAATACGACGGTGGGCTCGCGAAGCCGGAGGAGATGATACCTGCCCGGCACGACCTGTTGACTGGACAGTATGTCTTCGGCGCCATCCAGACCACGCGCGGCTGTCCGCTCAACTGCACGTTCTGCAGCGTGACGGCCTTCAACGGCGCCCAGTACCGGCAGCGGCCCATCCCGGACGTCGTGCGCGAATTCCAGATGATCCGCGAAAAACGCGTCCTGGTTGTGGACGACAATCTGATCGGCACGCGGGCCGATCATATCGCCCGTGCAAAGGACCTGTTCCGGGCTCTCGGGCGCGCGAACCTGCGCAAGGAATGGATCGCCCAGGCCACGATCAACTTCGCCGACGATGAAGAACTCCTCGAGCTTGCCCGCGACGCCGGGTGCGGCGGGGTCTTCATCGGGTTCGAATCGCCCGATCCGGAAGGGCTTGCGGAGATCGGCAAGAAGTTCAACCTGCTCAAAAACCGCAACTTCCGAGCCTCCGTGCGCCGAATCCAGCGGCACAAGATACTGGTGGTGGGTTCGTTTGTGCTGGGCCTGGATGTGGACAAACCCGGGATCGGCGAACGGGTCGCCAGTACCGCACTCAAGTACGGCGTGGACAATCTCAATACGCTGTTCCTCACGCCTCTGCCGGGTACGCGCCTGTGGGATCAGATGAAGGCGGAGAACCGGCTCCCGCTGAACTCGTTCCCGCAAGACTGGAAATACTACACGCTGACATACCCGGTGGCCCAATACAAGCATCTGTCACTGGGGGATATCACCGACGAGATGCTTGCCTGCAACGAGAAGTTCTATTCCGTGCCCAACGTCCTGCGCAGGGTGTGCAGGAACTTTCTACATCGGCGCAAGGCGTGGATCACCTTGATCGGCAACCTCTCATACCGCGGCAATATCCCGTTGGATCACAAGGCGTACGCGGACTTCAAGCGTCAACAGAGCGGGAGGGGCGTGTAGCGCGCATTCAAGGAAGTTCGACCCTGCCCATGGCAGGGGTCGTTTGGCGAGCAGGCAGCCATGCGCCAAGACCGGCTGCCATGGGCAGCACAAACCGCCGCCATGGGCGGCGTAGAAAAGCGGCGTCGCGCCTGCGGGCTTGCCGCCG
>JAVHLO010000306.1 GCA_031082105.1 Planctomycetota bacterium | reverse complement strand
GGAAAGCTGGAGAACGTCTCACGGCACAAGAATCGGCCGGAGTTCGGGTTTTTTAAGAAGGATGTTCAGGATCTCAGGCCGGTAAAGAAGGCCTTTGCCCGCGCAGACGTCATTGTGCATCTGGCCGCATACAAGATTCCCAGGTATGGCAATGCGTTGCAGACCCTGATGATAAACAACCGCGGGACCCAGAACGTGCTTGAGGCGGCTGTCGTTTCGCGAGCCAAGTGCATCGTCGCTTCCACGTCGGACGTGTACGGAAAGAACCCCGTGCTTCCGTTCCACGAGGAGAGCGACCTCGTCATGGGGCCCAGCACGGTCAGGCGATGGAGCTACGCCGTGTCCAAGCTCTTCGACGAACAGCTCTGCCTGGCCTACCAGGAGGAACACAAGATACCTGTTGTCATACCCAGATTCTTCGGTTCCTACGGCCCGAGATACCATCTCAGTTGGTGGGGAGGTCCCATACCGGTGTTCGTCGGCGCCGCCCTCAGCGGCGATGAACTCGATATTCACGGCGATGGGAACCAGACAAGGACCTTCCAGTATGTCAGCGATACCGTCGATGCGCTTATGGCCTGCATCGAGAGCGAAGCCGCTGACGGACAGGTGCTGAATATCGGAGGGGAAACGGAAATATCGATACGGGAGCTTGCAGGCGCTGTCTGGCGACTCTGCGGCAACCAGGGCCCGCCGCGTGTACGCCTGGTACCTTATTCCAGTTTCTCCGGCGGAAGATATGAAGACGTTGGCCGGCGCGTGCCGGACACGCAGAAGGCGCGGAGACTGCTCGGCGCGATTTCACGGGTGCCGCTGGAGGAGGGGCTTGCCATGACCATCGCATGGCAGCGTGCGGAACAAGACAAGCGCGCCAGCGCTCGCCGCGTCTGAACGCGTGAACAGCCGGGACGTGTCCGGAATGCGATCCGTGCGTTCCGGCAAGAAATGGATTGCCGCGATGCTACATCTCAAAGACACGCAAGCGCAGATCTGGTTCCTGCTTCCAGCCTACAACGAGGAGGCCGGTATCAGGGACCAGATCGCGCGGATCGACAGGAAAGCGGCAGATTATTGCTGGGCGCACCATGTCGTGGTCGTCGACGACGGCAGTTCCGACAACACGAGCTCCGTGGTGAGCGCTTGCGCGCCGGAGCGGGCGCATGCGGTCATCCGGCATGATCGCAACCGTGGTCCCGGGGCGGCCTTTGATACCGGTTTCCGGCATATCGTGGAGAGAGGGCGCGCGAACGACGTCGTCATCACGATGGACGCCGACTGCACGCAAGATCTGTCGGCAGTGTCCGACATGATCGGCATGCTTGAAGGCGGGGTCGACGTCGTACTCGGCTCCGTCTACGTCCCGGGAGGGAGGTTCGAGGGCATTCCTTTCTTTCGCCTGTTGCTGACGACAGGGTGTAACCTGCTCTACAGGTTGATCTTTCACGTGCACGGCGTGATGGAATACACGGCGTTCTACCGCGGCCACCGGTTGGCTAGTCTGGCCGAGTACTACCGGCGTTCCGGCGGCACTCATGCGCTGGCGTCCGGCTTCGTGGGAATGACTGAGATGCTGCTGAGAATGAGGAAGCTCGGATTCAGGTTTGCAGAGGTGCCGATGGTGGTCCGGTATCATGAGAAGAAAGGGAAGAGCAAGATGAAAGTGGTTCGGAACATCATGAGCCATCTGGGCAATATCTGGAAGAACGTCTGACAGGATTCCTGTCCTGCAACGCCGAGGCTGTACGACCATGGAGCAACCGGATACAAAGACAGCAATAGACGGCGCGCGGGCGACCGCGCCCGCCTCGACTTGGATGGCCGTGGCAGTGCCCGCGGTGCTGCTCGCCGGCATTGGCCTGCGCCTCTATGGCCTGGGGCTGCATCCGTTGTGGTTCGATGAGGCCATCACGTGGCACATCTCGTCAAGCTCGAACGTGGTAGATGCCCTGACAAGCCCCGGCCAGCACAGCGAGCCGCCGCTGATTCACATCCTTGTTCACCCGGTGCGTGTTCTTACGGGAAATCCCGCTCTGCTGAGGCTGGTTCCGGCCTTGTTCGGGTGTCTCGCACTTGTTGTCTGGTGGGGAATACTGAAACGATGGCTCTCGCAGACCGGGACGCTCGTCGGCATGGCGCTGCTTTCGTTTTCCGCGTTTCACCTCTACTACAGTCAGGAGCTGCGAGCGTATTCTGTCGTATTTGCGCTGGGACTGCTGTTGTTGGGCGTCTATCTCGAGTGGCTAAGACAAGGACGGTTGCGCGTATGGCACTGGGTCGCCATGGCGATTCTGGAAGCGCTGATCGTCTACGCACACTACCTGGCGGCGCTTCTGCCTCTTGCCCTGGCCGTGGCTGTCTTCGTGATTCCCGAGTATCGACGATCCCTGCGTCCCTGGCTGCTCGCCCAGGCGCTGGCGGTACTGCTGTTCTTGCCGTGGCTTGTGGAAGTGGTTCGATGCGTCTCCATCGTGCATGAAGCGAGCTTTGTCAAGGACTACAACCTTCTTAGAGACCTTGCGGCGCCGTTTGTGGTGCTGCCGCTCGGCAAGACGATCATACCGAATCGGGCGCACTCAACCTTCGTCCTGGAACAGGCAGCGATCCTTCTGCCGGGCCTCGTGATGGTGGTCCTTATGATCGTCGGATCGGTCACGATGTTCCGGAACAAGAGGCGAAAGCAGTTGTTTGTCCTTGCATGCTGCGTGATCGTTCCTGTACTCCTTCTGAACCTTTACAGCGTTCTTGTCTATGTGAACTACAACTACATCTACGTCAGATATCTCATGTTTGTCTATCCTCCGTGCCTGTTGATCGCGCTGGACTATGTTGATGCTACTCGGTCCTCCTGGAGGAAGAGACTTGCCCTTGCCGGGATCTCAGTGTGGATTGCGGTGAACGCGTGGGGGATCGGCAACTACTACTGGAGCGACGAGTACCGTAAAGACAGTGACTTCGCCGCGGCGGTCCGATTGCTGGAAAGAGAAGCTGTGCCCGGCGAGCTCGTCGGCTGCTCCGCCATACGGGTGGCGTATCCTCTCAGATGCCATGTCGCCGAGAGTCCGGAGCTTCGCGGCAACAGCGTTGAGTTGCTTGAATCCTTCTCCGAGTTCCCGGTTTTCAGGGCCAATCTGACGAATCGCGCAAGCTGGCACTTGGATCGTGTTTTCGAAGGAAGGCCGGAGAGCTTCTGGTTTGTCATGTACGCCAGTTGGCGTTCGCGCAGAGAGCCGGGGTGGGGTGAAATGCGCGATAGATGGAACGGGCGAATCGACAGATTTGTTGCCCAGGGGAAGTACGTTATCGCGGGCAGATTTTCCGTGAGAGGGCTTGACTTCGTTCACTTTGTGCGCAAAAGGGACTGATCTACCGGCGAAGATCCATGCGGGCGCGTATTGGCCCCTGCAAGCCGGCGAATCGGGATGTTTCGCGCGTTGCACTGACAGGTTCAGAGCATGAAACCCCTTGCTTCCCTCACGATCGTTGTTCTCGCGTACAATGAGCAGGAGTCTCTTCCAAGAGTCGTCGAAGAGACAAGGCGCGCGGGCGCGGATGTCGCTGAGAAACTCGAGGTGATCGTGGTGGATGATGGCAGTACCGACTGTACGGCCTCGATCGCGGACAGCCTGGCCCATGAGTCCGGCGGGGTAGTAAGGGCCCTGCACCACAAGAAGAATCTAGGTATCGGCGCGGCCGAGACGACCGGGTACCGCGCCGCGCGTCATGAGTACATCACGTTCTTTCCCGCAGACGGACAGATACCGGCTTCCTCCCTGACAGGCATGGCGGCAATTGCGCCGCAGTGCGATATCGTCATCACGAAGTACCGCAAGCGCGACAGCCTGCGGCGCCGGCTCTTGTCAATGCTCTGGAGAGATGTCCTGGTCGGCCTGATGTTCGGCCGTGTGGTAATGGCCGACGGGAACTACATCTTTCGCAGGAGACTCCTGGATCGACTGATTGTGCCCGTGAACACGCAGGCCTTTCATATCGGCTTCTTCGTTCGCGCGCGAATGGCCGGTCTCAAGATGAGGAGCGTTGTCATCGACTGCCTGCCGCGTCTTCATGGGCATTCGAAGGTCGCATCGACGCGCAGCGTGGTGAAGATACTGGAGGACATGCGGCAAGTCAGGAATGCGCTGGCCGAAATCCGGAGGCGTTCGAGACGCGGCGAGGGCTTCGAGGAAATGCGCTAGCTCGGTCTATTCATGAAAAAGCGCGGATATGTCATTCCCGCGAAAGCGGGAATCCAAAAGACAGCTAATAGCATAAGGACAAGACTGGATTCCGGCAGTCCCGGGCGCGTCTGCGAGCCGCTGGATTCCCGCTTTCGCGGGAATGGCAGTCTGTCGGGCCTTTCTCTGGATACGTGAACAATTCGGGCTGGCGCGCGTTTGTGCGAGTAGCCTCGGTTGAGAATCCTTGATCGGTTTGGGAGAGTTGTCATGCCTGCAAGACAGCACGGTTCGCACGGTGACGGCAGGGTTCGGAGAAAGTGCTTTGGAAGACTCGGACGCAACGTAATCATCGAGCGCGGCGCGATGGTCTTTCACCCGGAGAACATCAAGGTGGGCAACAACGTCTACATCGGGCACTACGTCATTCTGAAAGCGTACCATAGGAATCTCATGGAGATCGGCGATGGTTCATGGATCGGACAGATGGCATTCCTTCACAGCGCGGGAGGAATCAAGATTGGTGAGAACGTCGGAATCGGCCCTGGCGTGATCGTGTTGACG
>JAVHLO010000305.1:1617-4737 GCA_031082105.1 Planctomycetota bacterium | reverse complement strand
CGCTTGCATTCCTCACAACGGCGGACGCCGCTGCTTCCCCAGCGGAGCGGATGAGGATCATGAATTCCGGCAACGTCGGTATCGGAACTGCGAGTCCGACAGCGTACCTGCATCTCAAGGCAGGGACTGCGACGGCTGGGACAGCGCCGTTGAAGTTCACCACTGGCGTAAACCTGACCGCGGCCGAGTCCGGCGCGATGGAATGGGACGGGACTTCCCTTTACATGACGACTTCCGCTCCTGCGCGGAAGACGATCGCCTACACGGACACGCCCCCCGCAGCTCACACTCACGCGCTGTCGTCATTGACCGCCGCCGCGGCCGCCAACACACTCGCCAACGTCAACTGGGCTCAGACGTGGAACTGGGACGCGCTGAGCACGACGACTGCCTTCGCGTTGGGGTCGACCAGCATCACGAGCGGGAAGCTGTTGAGCGTGTCCTCGAGCGCCACGGGCATGACCGGCACGCTTGCCGATGTGGTTCTTTCGGGCAGCAACGCGGCGAACACGGGCACGGTGCTCAAATCGTCGGTCACCGGCGCCGCCAGCGCGGCGGTGCCGCTGATGGTTACGAACCTCGGCACCGGCGCGTCTTTCCGGGTGAACGACGAGACGGGTGACGGCGACACTTCGCCGTTCATGGTTTCGGCATCCGGCAACGTCGGCATCGGGACGACGACGGTGAACAGTCCGTTGGTCCTTGTCGGAAACGCTTTCATAGACGCGGGTGCGGCTTACATCGCGAACGCGTCGACGATTTCATTGGCCATCGGTGACAATGACACGGGGTTCAACTGGGTTTCAGACGGCGTAATAGACTTGTACTCTCAGAACGCGGTTGTCGGCAGGTTCATCTACTACTCGGGCAGTGAAGAGAGTTTCGCGTTCGGAACCAACGCGACGACCAATACGGATGAGTTCATCATCCAGTCATCCGGAACGACTTCGTCGTACTACGGTCTGAAGGTCAAGAACTCCTCGGGAACCGATCAGTTCGTGGTGAGATCGGATGGCAACGTGGGCGTCGGAATGACAAGCCCGACTGGCAGACTCGATGTCTTGGCCGGAGCGGCTCGGACAGGTACGCATGCCACCAGCCCGACGTTTTACGTAACAGGGACTCTGACTACCGGCCAGACAGGCCCGGCTGCCGGCAATATCGAGTTCAGGCATGACAATGGAACGCAAGGCATCGGTTTCGGGTACAACACTATCTACCAGGCAGGCAGCAATGCGAACCAGGAGTTGAACCTGTTGTCAAAGGGAACGAGCCCGATAACGCTGAATGCGTATGCATACAGCACCGGTAACGTCGGCATCGGGACTTCGAGTCCGGCAACCAGGGCACATGTGGTGGTGGACGACGCGACGGCAAGCGGCGTCACGAATCTGCTCACGCTTGATCACACGACCAGCGGCGCGCCGGCCGCAGGGATCGGGAGCGGTCTGGTTTTCAGGGCGGAAGATTCCGCCTCGCAAGCCGAGAACGCAGGACAGATCGCAGGCATTCTGACGACAGTGACGAGCGGTTCCGAGGCAGGCGCCCTAACATTCTCGACACGAACCGGCGGCGCCGCCCTTGCAGAGCGCATGCGGATCGACGCGTCAGGACATCTGATTCCCGCGACGACGAACACCTACAACCTCGGTTCCGCGTCACTCTACTGGAACAACGCATACATCAACAACCTGAACGTAAGCGGCACCGGCCCCTACGTGCTGAAGGCCGGCGATACGATGACCGGTGACCTCAACATGGGTTCGGACGGGACCGGCAAGAAGGTGTTCCTTGCGGCGCAGGATGCGGTCAACGAGGGAGGCGAGATGACGTTCAACGGTTCCGGCGCCTTCGCCGACTGGAACTTCGACAACTATCAGGGCCAGGTGCGCATGCACACGGGCGGAAGCGCCTACTTCACCCAGAGCACAACAATGACCACCTTGGCGGGCGACCTCACCGTCACCGGAAACGACATCTACGGCTCGGGCAACTTGATCCTGCATGGCGCGGGAACGGGCTATGTTGAAGCGAAGTCGGACAGTCCGACCTACGGCCTCATCATCCGAGAGTACAACAGCGGCGACTGGGGCAACATCGAGGTGGATGCCAACGGATTGAACTTCGGATACATGGATTCGGGTTCCGACATCGTCATAAATGCGTCAGGCTATGTCGGAATAAACACCACGGCTCCCGAGGGAAGTCTGAGCGTCAACGGCGACGTCGGAATCGGCGATCCTGCAAGCACTGCCCAGGCAAGCCACATGCTCGACGTCGCGTCCACGAAGGGAGCCGCTGGTACTTCGGGCATGCGGGTTTTGTACCCGGGCGGCGGCGGACTCGCCGGTACTGAGTTCGGGGCACTTGCGCATCGCGACGGCGAGTGGAAAGCGGTCTACGCGAAGGCGGGAACCGGAGGGGCAATTGCGCTCTATACCGACGGGGAGGTGGACATGATGAACGGCTACGTCGGTATCGGTACGACCACTCCCTCAAAGAGGCTCCACGTGAGCGATCCAGACTGGCAGGGCCAAATCCGTGCGGAAAGAGGCGGCATCTACATCGACCTGAGTCCCAATACGGGCACTGGCGCAAGCCTTATCGAGTCCAACAAGCACGTTGCCATCTACGACGGGAACGGCTACT
Source organism: Planctomycetota bacterium (assembly GCA_031082105.1). GTDB lineage: Bacteria > Planctomycetota > MHYJ01 > JACQXL01 > JAVHLO01 > JAVHLO01. The sequence continues at coordinate 2,088 of JAVHLO010000305.1, read as the reverse complement.
TGATGCTTCGTGACGGAAAGATGAGCATCGGTCTCGACTGGACGGCAACCCCAAGCCACATGGTGCATATCGATACGGCAACGGCGCAGGAAGGCATAATTGTCGATGCCGGCACCTATCCGGAGATCAGGTTCCAGGAGACCGGAACAGTCCGGGGTTACCTCGCGGCGGCAGGCAGCGCAGGCGGATACGGCACCGGAACCATTGCCGACTCGATGATTTTCCGTGCTGAAGGGAACATGCATCTCATCACGAACGCAGGGAGTGTTGTGGAAACCCTTACCACCTCCAGCACCGTTGGCATAGGTGTGACAAGCCCATCAGCCAAGCTCCATATCGGAGCAACCACTTCGTCGGCGACCACGGATGAGAGCACCTCCCAGACCGGGACCGTCTCCTCCGTCGGCGCAACCGGGAGCAACTTCTACGGTCAGTCGTTCTATGCCAGTGTGGGCGTGATAACGAGGTTTG
>JAVHLO010000305.1:0-1607 GCA_031082105.1 Planctomycetota bacterium | reverse complement strand
CTCGCAGGGCGAAGTCAAACTCTCCATCGTCCCGGACGATGGAACGGGCAATCCGAACCAGAATCTGACACTCTACGAGAGCTCCTTGGTGAATCCCGGCACGACAGGCGCGTGGTTCTACCAGTCGGGGCTCAGCATCTCGGTTTCGACCGGCTCGAAGTACTGGGTGCTCATTGACGGGTACAATAACTCCGGCGCAACCGGCTATAGCCTGGCGGGGACTTCCGGCACCTACACGGATACCGGCGAGAATTTCAAGTACTCCAACGACGGCGGCGCGAGCTGGTCAACCTACAGTTCTCCGCTCGCAGTCCTCGTGGAAGGTCACACGGGAACCGCGTCGAACGGTCTCATTGTGGCCAGCGGCAAGGTCGGGATAGGCACGACCGCACCGGCCGAGGATCTCGAGGTCGTTGGTAACGTCAAGATCACGAGCGGGTTCCTGTACTCGACAGCCTGGACCGCCGGGTCGTTCGGCACGGGCTGGAGCAACTACGGCAGTGGTTACCAGACAGTGCAATACGAAAGGGTCGGCGACCTTGTCTTCCTCAGGGGACTTGCTAACTCCGGGGGCAATCTGTGGGCCACTTACCCAACGATTATCACGCTGCCGGAAGGCTTCAGGCCCAACGGGCGTCTGATTTTCAGTCAAGAGGGCAACGCCAACGCGGCGGTGCGAGTGGACGTGGCCACCAACGGCCAGGTCCAGTGGTCCGCAGGCGGCAGCGGCAGCGGCTGGCTCTCCTTGGATGGGATTGTGTTCAGCATCCGGTAGAGATGCTTGGCCTGGGGTATGCATCGGCGCGCATCGCCGGACTCCGCGCGCCCGCAGTTCGATCCACGATGTCCCTGTTGCTCGTGCGGTCGCCTCAGAGAAGGCGTGGTCGTGCCGCGTCTTGATGTAGCACAGGCATATTGTCGAACGTGTGCCTGCGCGTGCACCGTTCCGCCCGCATGATCTCGCCCTGAGAGCCTGACCTGGTCAGACGGTCCTGCCCATCCTCACTACCACGTGCATACTGCAAATGCCCGTCATGCCATGAAGCCCGGAATCGTGTTCTGCAGCGTCCAGTTCCGGCAGTCGGCTTGATTTTCTGCGTCTTCCGAGCTATAATTACTATTAGAAGGAACCGGTGTAGACCGAGGGTTCGGCAAACCGGCACCGGGAGCAGCGATGCTCTGACCAGACGGCAACCGACTGCGCAGGGTATCAGCGGCACAGGGTTTGCCGATAATAATGACATTGGGGAGAATGAGACACAAATCTCCTCCCTTCCACGCGTGGGGAGGCTGATGATGTGAGGACGCTGGCCGCAGACGTGCGCAGAATCTCATCTCCCCCGGAAGGGGGACATGGCGAAGGTGAGCAGACAAGAGCGACCCCGGAATTCCCTTGCCCCCGAGGTAAGACAGGGCGAGGGCAGGCGGGGCAGAAAGCCTTCGAAGTCCGTGAAAGTGCAGCACGCTGGCAGAGTTGGCGGTGGCGACTTCAGTCGCTGATGGACTGAAAGGCTGAAGTCGTTACTACGAGCGCTCGATTTCGGATAGAAACCACTTTTTTTTTCGGAGCACTCCAATGAGACGCGCTGTGAACGCGAGACACGGTT
>JAVHLO010000304.1 GCA_031082105.1 Planctomycetota bacterium | reverse complement strand
TGCCGCCCGATCGCGGACGGGTCGGGCACGCGGTCACGCGAGCTCGCGCAGCGCCTGCTCGGCCTGCTTCGCGTTCGGAGCGACGCCGTGCCATTCCACCCCGTTCTCCATGAACGACACGCCCTTTCCCTTCGTGGTCTTCGCGATGATGACGGTCGGCTTCCCCTTCACCTTTTCCGCCTCGTCATAGGCGCCGAGAATCGCTTTCATGTCGTGGCCGTCGACGTTAAGCACGTGCCAGCCGAACGCACGCCACTTGTCCGAGATCGGCTCGATGGCCATCACCTCGCTCACGGGCCCGTCGATCTGCAGGTTATTATGGTCAATGATGGCGAAGAGGTTGTCGAGCTTGTAGTGCGCCGCGGACATCGCGGCCTCCCAGATCTGGCCTTCCTGGCATTCGCCGTCGCCGATCATCACGTAGACGCGGCTGCCGGTCTTGTCCAGTCGTGACGCCAGCGCCATGCCGACGCCGACGGACAGCCCCTGCCCCAGCGAGCCACTCGACATCTCGACGCCGGGCGTACATTTCATGTCGGGATGGCCCTGGAACACCGAACCCAGCTTGCGCAGCGAGGTCAGGGTTTCGACGGGGAAATAGCCCGCCTCTGCAAGCACAGCGTACCAGAGCGGCGCGCAATGTCCCTTCGACAGATGGAACCGGTCCCGCGTTCGAAGACATGGATTCTTCGGATCGTGCCTGAGTTTCGCGAAGTAGAGCGCGACGAGCAGGTCGGCGCCGGACAGCGACCCGCCCGGATGGCCGGAGCCGGCCGCGGCGATCATTCGGATGATGTGACGTCGCACGGCCTTCGCGCGCTGCATAAGCAGTTCGATCTTGTCGGGTGAAGTCATTGGTGTGCACCTACGAAGTGGCGGGCGGATTCATGCCGGGAGAAATGGGCAGGACCGGGCTTGAACCGGTGACCCTTGGATTTTCAGTCCAATGCTCTACCACTGAGCTACCTGCCCCCTGGCTGAGGCGCCGTACCATGATCGGTCCGCCGGCGCCGCAACGCCGCGATAGTATAGCACCGCGACTCCGAATGTCAAGAAATATGGCGCTTCTTTCGGTCGAGCAGCAGCGCCACGTCGTTTTCGAGCTGCGCTTGCAGTTGAGCCGGGCCGTCGAACCTGCGCTCGTCGCGGATACGGAACAGATAATCGACCTCCACTTCCCTGCCATAGATGTCGTCGTGGAATCCGAGAATATGCGCCTCCACCACCGCCGGCTGCCCCGTGGTAGTCGGGGTGAAAGTGGGACATGTCCCGATGTTGACGAGGGCATCGTGTTCACGGACGTTCCCGGACAATACCGCGCGGCCCTTCGGGTCGCGTTCGAGGACGCGAACGACGGCCCCGTAGACGCCGCCCGGCAGGCACGTCTCGTTGTGCACATCGAGGTTTGCGGTCGGGAAACCGAGTGTGCGACCGCGCCCGGTGCCCTTCACGACCGTCCCGAGCGTCGAGACCGGCCTGCCCAGCATCGCGCCGGCCTTGTCGAGGTTGCCTGCCAGGATCGCTTCCCGGATCATCGTGCTGCTCACGGGCCGCCCGTCGAAAAGCACCGGCTCGCATGAACGCACCGTCACGCCCGAATCCCGGCCGAGTTCGCGCAACGAATCGATGGAACCCTGTCTCCCCCTGCCGAACGACGCATCATGTCCGAGCACGATCCCCCTGACGCCCAGGCGGCCGACCAGTTCTTTCTTGAAGAAATCCGCGGCCGAAAGGGACGCGAAGGCCGTATCGAACTTGCGCGTGAGACAGACCGGCACACCCATACGTTCGAAGATGAGTAACCTGTGCGCAACGGACATTATGAAGGTAGGGGCTTTGCCCTGGAAGAGCCGGCGCGGGTGGCACTTGCCCCCCTCGCCGAAGACGAAGGTCATCACAACGGCCGTGCCTTCGAGCTCCCGGGCAAGGCGCATCGTCTCTCTGACGACCGCGGAGTGGCCCAGGTGCACGCCGTCGAAGACGCCCCACGTCAGGACCGGCCCGGGCATGTCGCCCGGTCGGATATTCTCCATGTCGCTGCGACACAGCATTCGCTCACGTTTCCATCCAGCAGAGCCACCACAGACCTCGCAGCGCAGCAGAGCCGCAACCAGACCAACCGCCCAGCCCGGCCTACTACAAACACTTGCGGCGCTCTTGCCATTGCTCGAACAGGCTGCCAGCCCGCGCTAGCTCCCGCCCTTCTTCCGGTCTTCGCAGTCCTCTCTCATCTCGCGCAACTTCTTCCGATGCACAAGGCGTTCCGCGGCGCTCATCTTGCTCACGAACAGTATTCCATCCAGATGGTCCAGCTCGTGCTGGATCACGCGCGCAACCAGCCCGTCAGCCGCAAGCGTCTTCTCCTTGCCGTCGAGTCCCTTGAAATTCACCTTGATGCTGTTGCTTCGGACAATCCTGCCCGTGATACCGGGGAAGCTCAGTCAGCCCTCCTCGCCGGGGACGCCCTTTCCGTGTTCCACGATTTCGGGGTTCACCAGCGCGAGTCCCCTGTCCCCTTCCTCGCCCGCAAAGACAACGACGAGCCGGATGGGGATCCCCACCTGGCACGCCGCGAGTCCGATCCCCTTGAAGACGCGCATGCACTCGAACATCCTGGGCACGAGTTCACGGACCCCATCATCGATCTCCTCGACAGCCCGGCAGGGCGTGTCAAGGATCGGATCGGGGTAGAGCCGCACCTCGAGCGGCGCGGTCGCTCCGGGTTTGTTCGCATCTTCAGTCATCTCTTCCGTTCCGATCTCGAAGTTGCAGTCTTCCACGGCGCGGAGCCGTCCGCGTCTCGCGGTACGCGGAACGCATTATACCATCGGTCGCTGCTTTGTCAAGTCGGCGCCGCCCCAGATCGATTTCTTCCGCGGTGCCTAACGGTTTTTGTTGACAACGTTTTCCAATTCTGATAACCTTACTGTTTCGGCTGTTGCTGTCTTTGTCTCTATTACGGCCTTGTCTCGGTGTCGATTGAGGAGGCTTGTCCACGATGGCAGACGAGGAAAAGCTCTATCAGAAAGCAGAGGAGGCGTTCCAGAAGAAGAACTACGACTACGCGGTGGAACTCTTCGGGCAGTTGCTTGCCGTGAATCCGAACCACGCAAAGGGTCGGCAGGCCTTGCGCATGAGCTCCATGAAGCGCCTGCAGGAAGCGGGCAAGTTCCCCCCTTCGAAGGTCTCGGTGATGCTCAAGGGGCTCATCCCGTTCATCAAGATATCGCTCGGGAATCCCGACAAGAACCCCACCGCGCTGATCGACAACTGCGAAGTCTTCCTGAAGCTGGATCCGTTGAACGTCAACATCCGGTTGAAACTGGCCGCCGCGCTGAAGTCCGCGGGACACCTGGACAGCGCGCTCGGCGAACTGGAGGCGCTCTACGACCAGAACCGCGACAACGGTCCGGTTGCAAAGGCGCTCGGGGAAGTTTATACAGCCAAGGGCATGTCCGCGAAGGCGCAGGAAACGCTCCAGGTGGCCGCGAGACTTGCCCCCAATGACCACGAGATACTGCGGCTGCTGAAGCAGGCCATGGCAATGAAGACCATGGACGAAGGCTGGTCCGATGCCAAGGGTTCGCGCGACATGATCAAGGACAAGGAGAAGGCCGCAGAGCTCGAAAAAGACCACAGACTTCTCACCACGGACGCGGACATCCAGGCGGAAGTGGACAAGTTGATGGCGGCGGTGAACGCCGACCCGGAAAACCCCGTGATGACCAAGCAACTGAAGAAGGTTGCCGACCTCGAGAAGAAGCGCAAGAACTTCGAAGGCGCCGAAACCGCGCTCAAGTACGCCATCCGGCTTGACAAGATCGATACGACGCTGAAGATGAAGCTGGGCGATCTGAAGTTTGACAGATTCGATCTGAAGATCAGCGACCTGCAGACCAGGCTCAAGGAGAAGCCCGACGACGCGGCCGCGAAGGAGCAGTTGACCAAGCTCACCAAGGACAAGCTGCGCGCCCAGATCGAGGAGTACAAGCAGCGCGCCCTGGAACACCCGACGGACCTCGGCATCCGATTCCAGCTCGGCACGTTCCTGTACAAGGGCGGCATGTTCGACGAGGCCATCGGCGAGTTCCAGCAGGCCGTCAAGGACCCGAAGAGGCAGGTCGAATCGCAGAACTACCTCGGCAACTGCTTCATGCGGAAGAAACTCTACGACATGGCCGCGAACCAGTTCGAACAGGCGCTGACAAAGGTGGTCGCCAGCGAACAGGACAAGGCGATACGCTACTGCCTGATCGACGCATACTGGCAGAACGGCGAACACGCGAAGGCCATGGCCGAGTGCAAGAAGATACTCAACGTTGACATGGCTTACAAGGACGTCGCAAGGAAACTCGAGGAGATTCAGAAGCAGATCGCGAAGAAGTAGTCACGGTTGCGCAACAGACCGGGCGGACCGCCTGTTGTTCTGCTGCTGTGTTTTCGAGCGTACGCGCTCCAGACAGTGGATATCCATTTAGGACATCGCAAGCATGGCTCACTCGGTATCAGCAAGGAAACGCGTAAGACAGAACGAGCGTAGAAGGACGCACAACAAGACGATCCGGTCGGCGCTCCGCACGCAGATGAGGAGAGTGCTCGCCGCCCTCAAGGAGAGCAAGCCCGAAGCCGTGAAAAAAGAGCTGGTCGTCGCCTACCGCATGCTCGACATGGCTGCGAAGAAGCATATCGTTCACCCGAACAAGGCCGCGCGCCATAAATCCAGGTTGACCCGGCGTGCGAACGCCCTGGCTGCGCC
>JAVHLO010000303.1 GCA_031082105.1 Planctomycetota bacterium | reverse complement strand
GCTTCGTCCGGTTCACCGCTTCCACCGGCAGCCCATGCTCGTCGCTCGACCGGTACTTCACCTCAACAAAGCAGATCGTGTCGCTGTCCTTCTCCACCGCGATGATGTCGATCTCGCCGCCGTCCACCGTGTAGTTCCGCTCGATCACCTTGTAGCCGTTACGCTTGAGGAAACCCGCCGCCAGTTCCTCCCCGCGCGCGCCCTTCTCTTTTCTCGTCCAGAACATGAGCGCATTGAAACACGGTCCGTGGCCGGTGTCAACCGATTCGCGCACGGCCGCGGAACCTGCCGATTTTGCTGGAAACCCGGAAGGGTTTCCGCTATCATGAACTCGAAACATGTCCGGCAGTTGACGGACATAGCGGCGTTTCGCGGACCGCCCCTCTTTCTACGCGCGCACTGGTATTCGGGTGTATCCGGAAACCATGGCAGAGGAACAACAACCCGTCGTTGCGAAGTGTCCCGCGTGCGGGGCCGCCTACAAGCTGCCGGCCTCCGCGGCCGGGAAGCGGTTCGCCTGCAAGAAGTGCCAATCGCCGATCACCGTCCCCGCCGTCCCCACCGCCCCCGCCGCCTCAAGCGGCCAGCCGGCCAAGCTCGCGCCGCCGAAGACCGGGACTTCGCCCCGCATCGGCAAACCGTCGGCGCCCGTATCTGGCAAAGCCGACTTGACGGCAAATAAGAAGACGCTCCCCACCTCCCGCGCCGCGGTATCGCGCGGCGCCAGGGCAGGAATCGAAAAGAAGCCGTCGGCCACGAAAGTGACGGAGCCCGACGCTAAACCCAGCCCGAAAAGGTCTCAGAAGAAGGTGCTTCTCGCCCTCGTCTGCTTCGTCCTCGTGCTCGTCGGCGGCGGCGTAGGCGGCTACTTCTACCTTGACAGCGTGCGCCGGCAGAGCGAAACGGAACGAAAAGAACTCGATCGGATAAGCGCCCTGCTCAAGGAAGGCGAAGACCTGATGTCCAAGCGCGACTACGCGGCCGCCGCGGAACGGTTCAAACTGGTCACTGAAAGCAAATCGCGCGCGCGCTGGGATGGCGTCTATTGTCGCGGCAAGCTCGCCTTCGTGCAGGGCCGGTATGAATCCGCCCTCAGCGATTCGACCGAGGCCATCGAGGGGAACAAAGCAGAGAGCTCGCCCGCAACGTTCGCCGCCGAAACCTACTTCCTTCGCGCCCGCGCGCGCGTCGCACTCGGACAATACTCGGATGCCGTGGCCGACATCGAGGCGGGCCTCGCGTTCAAACAGATCGCGCCGGAAATCCAGACAGTAAGCGACAAACTCAAACAGATGATCGATATCAACAACCGCGCAATCGCTACCCTTCAGGAAAAACAGCAGTTGTTCCCGGTTTCCCAGACCGCGTCCGCGGCCTCGCCGGACTTCTTCGAACAATGTATCGGTATCGACGCCTGGGAGCCGACCGCGCAGCCGACGTTCCGCGCCACGCAACCGCCAGTCAGGCCGGACCCGCAGGTCGCGCGACCTCAATGGCCCACGGCGCTCGTCCCGCTGCCCGCACATGCGTTCCTCGGTGACCTTGCGGCCGTCCTCAGAAACGAACTGGGGAACGGATTGAAGGCCATCGCTCTGCCGGTCAATCTCGCCGACGGACGGCTTGGGATGGTCTCATGCCTGTTGCACGCCCCGGAAACATACAAATCGATCAGGGCCTCCGATCCCGGCCCCGCCCGACTTTGTCTGACCGTGTCCAAAATCGCCGGCCGTCTGACCATCACGCTCGCGGACGCCGCGGGCAAGAGCCTCGCGCCGGTGGAGTCGCTCGAAGCACTGCCTGCCGCAGTCGATTCGAAACGCCCCGCGGCCGCGGCCGACCCGGCATCGCCCGCCGCTCAGCCCGCGGCGGAAAGCAGCAGCTTGCTCCTGCTCACGCTGGACGGTTTCTTCAGCGCTCAGGAGTTCGTGAACGTGCTCGACGCGTGCCGAAAATGCGAGCGGGTCGAACCTTCATACTGCGTTGACACGCAAATCGCCATGCAGGGCAGCCTGTTGGCCGGGCTCGGCTGGCTCGCCCGCCACCAGAACGCCGACGGCGGTTGGGACGCCGAAAAGTTCGATACGCGATGCAAAAAAAAGGACGACCTCTGCCCCGGGCGCGGCCGGGAAGAGAACAACGAAGCCTGCACGGCGTTCGCGCTCCTGGCGTTCCTCGGCTCCGGGTTTGACGCCGTTGACCCGGCCGACAAGGGGGACGCGAGGTTCGAGGCCGTCGTGAAGGGCGCAAAGGAATCGCTGAGCAAGCTCCAAAAGGACGACGGCTGCTTCGAGCCAAAAGCGGGCAGGCAGGCGAACCGGCTGGTCTTCATTCACGCCCTGGTCACCGCGGCGCTGGCGGAGGCGGTGATCGGCGGCGATACGAAGTTGAAGGATCGCGTGGACAAGGCCGCGGATTTTCTGCTCGACGCGCAATCGCCGGGTGGCGGCTGGGGATACAAACCGAAGGACGAACACGCCGACGCCATCACGACAGGCTGGGCCGTCGTCGCGATTCGCGCGGCGCAGGCCACCGGCAAGGCTGTTGACCAGCAGAAACTCGAGGGCGCGCTCGAGTTCCTGAAGAAGCTGACGGACTCGCGCGAATTCAAGGTCTTCTACCGTGAAGACCAGCAGATCGCGCGGTACGCCGAGAACGCGAAGTTCAATCCGCAGCGCGCGCCGGTTTCTCATGCGCTCATCGCGCGGCTCGTCGTGACCGGCGATACCCGCGCCCCGACCGTTGTCGCGGCAGGCAACCTGCTCGTCCAGAGGCTGCCCGTGTGGGACAAGATCGAAAACATAGACCTGTACCACTGGATGCTCGGAACGGCCGGGCTCTACCTGTTGGAGGGGCGCGATTCGGCCTCCGAGCGCAAGTCATGGCTGTCGTGGACCGGCGCGCTCGCCCCGATCCTGCTCGAGCGCCAGAACCGCGAGGCCGGCACGTGCCTCGACGGCAGTTGGGACGCCACCGATAAATGGGGCTGGGCCGGCGGCAGACCGTATTCCACGGCGGCGTGTGCCCTGACGATGGCGACCATCCTCGGCGAGGAGGGGTTCGTGCGTAGACTCGCGAAGTGACTATCTCGACGCGCGAACACCTGGGGCGCGGGCGGCCACAGAAGGACAAAGAAAGACGCAGCGCAGCAGAGCCGCAACCGAAACGAACCGCAAAGCACGCAAAGAGCGCAAAGCAAAAAGAGCTCAGCGGGGCAATTGACTTTCGCGCTTTGCGTTCTTTGCGGCGAAAAACCCTTGTCACAAAAACAGACTTTTGTCGGTTTGTAGTATGGAATGGCACAGAACGATTTGACGAACATGATCGATTCAACTTCAGGCCGGCTGGTGGCGATTTTCTGTTGTGTGGCAATCTCTGTTGTTGCCGCGGCGCCGGGCGTACGGGCGGAGACCGAGGGCGCGTCGGAGCTTGACGGCATCGTCCGCCTGTCAGTCGAAATCGCCGAGGCGGGGCGGACGAAGGACTCCGTTGATTCGCCCGCGGTGGAGATCGGCCCATGGCTTCCGCCGGTCCCGGCCGCCGCGGACGCGATTACAAAAGAGATCACGATCGCCGATCTCCGCAGGCACATCGAGTATCTTGCGTCGGACGCGCTCGCGGGGCGCGAGGCGGGCACGAGCGGCGACGAGACCGCCGCGGCATACGTTGCGGCCGAGTTCGACAGGAGCGGCCTCCGGGGTACGGGAAAGGACAACACGCACTTTCAGCGGTTCAAGCTGAAAGGGACGGTGGGCGGCTCTTCGAACGTGATCGGACTGGTGCGCGGGACTGACCCGGAATTGCGCGGCCAAGTCGTCGTGGTCGGCGCGCACCTCGACCACGTCGGCAGGGGCAAGTCCGGCGGAGGCAGGCTGGGCGGGCGGCAGGTGGACGACATCTACAACGGCGCGAACGATAACGCATCCGGCGTGGCGGCCCTGCTCGAGATCGCGCAGGCGATCGCGGCATTCCCGTCTCCGCCTGCGCGTACGATCCTCTTCATCGCGTTCGGCGCGGAAGAGAAGGGGCTTATCGGATCGTTCCACTATGCGGCGAGCCCGCTTTTTCCTCTCGCCGACACGGTTGCGATGCTGAACCTCGACATGGTCGGCGGGGGCAGGGCGGGCGAATTGTACGTGCTGGGCGGGAAGACGAGCCCGCAGCTCGAGACCGCCCTTGCCAGCGCGCGCGGCTTTGTCTCCGTCGAGCCCAGGACGCCGGAGACGACGATGTTCGGCGCGAGCGATCATTGGGCGTTCTACTCCCGGCGCATACCGATCCTCTTTTTTTTCGGGGGCGCCGACTCCGAATATCACCGGACCGGAGACGAGGCCTCCCGCATCGTATACGGGAAGGTGGAGACGTCGGCGAAGCTTGCCGCCGTCATAGCGTGGCAGCTCGCCACGCTGGCGGAGCGGCCGGTCTTCGTGCCGGTCCCGTCCTCCACGAGTCTCGCGCACGGCCGCGGAAGGATCGGCATCTTGATCGACGAGATGCTCGATGACCCCGATGCGACGGGAGTGAGGGTACTCGCGGTCGTCGAAGGCTCGCCGGCCGAGAAGGCCGGCGTCCATCCCGACGACGTCATCGTCGAGTTCAATGGGACCTTGCTGCCCCGGCAAGGGGCGGCCGCAAAACTGCGTGAGCTCACCGGCGCTGCAAACAAGAACGAACCGGTCTCGCTGCGGGTCATTCGCGGAAGGGAACTCAAGACACTCGAGGTCGTCCTTGCTCCCGCGCCGGTGAAGAAGAAGTAGATCCCCTCTCCCAAAGGGAAAACGCTCTCTCCCTTTGG
>JAVHLO010000302.1 GCA_031082105.1 Planctomycetota bacterium | reverse complement strand
GTTCCGCGCAGGACGTGGAGGATGCGCTTGCGATCCAGCAGAGCGCCATTACAAAAAGCACGCCGACGATTCCTCGCATCGGCAACATCCTGCGGGACCGGGGCCGGATCACCCAACAACAGCACGAGGCGCTGAAGAAGGCGCAGGCGAGGCTCGGGAAGGTCGCGGACGCCCCGGCACGGCCGACTCCTGCCTCGACGACCCCGCTCCAGCCCGCCACCGAACTCGTCAAGTGCCCTGTGTGCGGCGACTCAGTGAAGCCGGGTCTCCTGAGGTGCGTTGTCTGCGGAACAGAAATGCCGCCGGCCGGCTTGCCCCCAACTTCCGCGCGGGATGAAGCCGCCGGTCCCGCAACGGATTCCACGTTGTTCGGCAACACTGCGATCCGACTCGGCCTGCTCGGCGAAGCCCAGGTGAACGCTGCTCTCGCCAAGCAAGCCTTGATGAAGACGCACGGGCAATTCCAGCGGATCGGCGAGATCATGGTTGGCGCGTCCGATCTCACGCGGGGCCAGGTGGAACATGTGATAGAGGAGCAACTGCTTGCCCGCGGCGAGATCATGCATGGAGCAGGGGGCGGAGTCGTGCCGGGCCGCCGGGCATTCCACAACGTCCCCGACCCCCGTGCGGCTGCCCGCATCGGCCTGCCGGACAACGGCGTCCCCGAACCCAGTGACCCCGGTGCCGGTACCGCTATGCCTTCGCAGTCGCCCGCCTCGCACATCGGGAGGACGAAATACGTGATCGCCGGCGCAGGCCTTGCGCTCCTTCTGGCCGTCGCGTGGCTGATCTACGCCCTGACGATGGGAAAAGAACCGACGGATCCTGCGGTCAAAGAGAACGAATCCGGCGCAAAGGCCGAGGCGCCGACTGATACCGCCGGAAAGGCGGCAGACCTGGCCCTGAAAGAGGCAACGGACTACGAGGCCGCACCCCCGCCCGGCGTTGACATCGTGGAAATCATGGAAAAGTACGACGCGGTCGCGTCGGAATTCCCCGGAACGTCCGCGGGCATCGAAGCCCTCGAACGGAAACGGAAACACGAGTCGGTGTTGGAACGGACCGGCGAGGAATTCGCCGAGCTCCAGAAGGAGTGTGCTTCGGCCCGGGCCTCGGGCGATTTCGACGGCTTGATAGGCCCCGCGGAGGCGTTCATCGCGCGCGTGTCCAGGATCACCGGCCGACCGATGCTCACTGAGGCGACCTGCCTGCTGGAGTCGGCCGTGAAGGAAGCGAGCGCCGACATCTTGACGCGCATCGCGGACGTCAGGGCCGCGATCGACGCGGGGAAGGAGGAAGAGGCGTTGCAGCGCTTCCTGCCGATGCGCGGCTCCCGCGTGTTGGCGCTCAGCGCGGAGCTGCAGCGGCTGTACGAACAGACGGAACAGCAGATCGCGGCGCTCCAGGAGAGAATCGCGGCGGCGAACGAGACACCGACGGAAACGCAAGGCAAGCGTGTGCACGGCCGCACTGACGCCATCGCCGCGTTTGCCGAGGGGGAGAAGCTCGAGTCGGAGGCGAGATACGCCGAGGCGCTCCTCGAATTCAGGAAGGCGATGCTCTTCGCCGGGCCCGGTCAACTCGCCGACCGGGCCGAGGAAAGGGCCGCGCAACTGCCGTTTCTGGTGGACAAGACGCAGGCGGAGTTGGCCGCGAAGCTCACGGCGGTTCGTAACTGGACCGCAGCCAAACAGTACGCGCAAGCTGTTGAAATCTGTAACGACGCGTTGGCAACGGTCTCCTTTTCCCCGTTCCATGAGGATATCCGCCGACTCGTAGCAACGATATCGGAACTCGAGCAGAGCGGCGGTGAGCCAAAGGCGGTCCTGAAACAGGTCGACGAAGAGAAGAAGGTCGTCGACGCCTGGGTGGTCGCGCAGTTGGCTGTCGACCCCGGTGTTCGGTGCGTCGATTGCGACGGGACCGGCCTGCAGAACTGCGAGGTGTGCGACGATCTCAGAGAGCTCCGCGGTTCCGTGTGTTACGCCTGCAACGGTCGCGGGCAGAGGAGCTGCCTCTATTGCGGAGGCCGTCGGCAGAAGTACTGCCAGAAGTGCGGCGGGTCGGGCACTGTATCAAGGTATGATACCAGGACTAGCGGTTGCGCAAAATGCCAAGGGACGGGATGGATCAAGACGAACTACAAGTGCTCGGCTTGTGGAGGCGCCGGCAAGATCACGACCAGGACGTACCTGGGAAAGGGTTCGTGCTCCACATGCGGCGGCGACGGCAGAATGGCGTGCGCGGAATGTCGCGACGGCGTGATCCCGTGTACGATTTGCATGGGAAGGGGCAGCCAGGTCATTCAGTGCAAGAACTGCGGCGGGCGCGGCAAGACGAGGTGCAATTCGTGCTCCGGGAGCGGACTTGACGCGTCGAAATTCTAGGTTTATTTCCCGTTCTCACGTCCGCATGTGAGAAGAACGACGGAATCCGTTGCAGATGAGACTCCCCAATGTCGGCGGCCGGGCAACCACGCGCGTCGTCGCGGTTTCGATAGGCGCTTCATCGCTCATCGCGCAAACGGTCCTGATCCGCGAGCTGCTCGTCGCATTCTGCGGCAATGAGATCTCCATCGGCATCGTCTTCGCCGGTTGGATGTTGTGGGTAGCCGCGGGAAGCTGGATTGGCGGGTTCGTCCGTCCGTCAGTCCGGGCCTACCTTGTGAGCGCGCTTCTCTTCGCCGCCGTGTGCCCTGTGACACTCCACGCGATCCGCCTGTCGAGAGAACTCGTCGGCGCTGCCGGCGTACAGTACCTTTCCTTGCCGCAGATCATGGTGGTGGCGCTCGGCGTCCTCTGTCCGATGTGCGTGATCGTAGGCATCCGGTTCCCCATGGTCGTCGGCCTGTCGGAACTCGCCCACCCCCAGACCCGCAAATCCGCAGGGACGGTCTACGCGCTGGAAAGCGTTGGCGCGATCGTCGGCGGTGTCGTAATGACGTGCGTGCTGCAGCCTTTCCTGAATTCCCTCGAGATAGTCCTGCTCGCGGGCGGGATCTCGCTGATCCCGGCGCTTCCTCTACTGGCGGTCTCTTCTCTGTTGAGGCCCGGCACCGCGGGACGGCCGGCCGGTGGGGCAGGCGAGGCGGCAACCGGGACGGGCGAGGAGACGATGCACGTGGCGGGGCGCGGGCGCGTGGGCTTGGGGTATGTCGATGCCGTCCTGGGCGCCCTTGCCGTTGTCGCGTGCGTCGGAATCGGTGTCGTTGTCATCATATTCGGCGAGAGACTCGACCTGGCTTCGACAAGAGCGCAATGGCGCGTGTTTAATCCGAAGCTGGAGCTCGTCGAGCGGCGCGAGTCCAGGTATCAGAACATTGCCGTGCTCGAATATGCGGGCCAGCGCAACATCTACGGCAGCGGGTGGCTGATGTTCTCAGTGGTTGATGAGAAGAAGCTGGACCCTGAAGTCGAGGAGTCCTCAAACATCGCATTCGCCCACCTCGCGATGACCGAGCATCGTGACCCGCGCAGTGTGCTTCTGATCGGCGGAGGCGCGACGGGCGTGCTGCGCGAAGTGCTCAAGCACCCGGTCACCCGGGTCGACTACGTGGAATTCGACTTCGTGCTGCTCGAAGTCACAAAGCGGCTGCTGCCTGAGGCCGACAAGGCCGCCCTGGCCGACCCGAGGGTGACGGTCCACGAGATGGACGGCCGGCGGTTCGTATCGCTTGCGCAGCGTGGCTCGTATGACCTGGTTGTCGCGTCCTTGCCGGATCCGACGACTCTCGGCGTGAACAGGCTGTTCACGGCCGAGTTCTATGAGGGCGTGGCGCGCGCGCTCAAGCCTGACGGCGTTTTCGCGACCGGGATGACTTCCGCGTACTCGCCGACGGGTGTGCTGCTCGACGCGAACGCCGCGGTCTATCACACGCTGCGCGAGGTGTTCGGCTGCGTGATGTTCGTTCCGGGCGAACACGGCACGTTCTTCGCTTCCAACTCGGAAGGTCAGATCTTGTACAAGCCTGAGACGCTCGTCGAGCGCTTCGTGGCGCGCGGCGTTGCGTGCTCGCCTGACGCCTTCAGGCCGGAGGTGTTCTATCTGTGGATCGAAGAGGACCAGATCCTCTGGACGACCTTTCTCCTGAACCGGCACGGCAGGGACTCAGGCAGACGGTCCGGCGCCACGCCTGGCGCTCTCGAGTCAGTCGAGGCTGAGGCACATGATGAAATCACGACATTGACGGTCGGGCGGTTCCCGCTGGGCGGCGGGAAGGCAATCGAGTCGGCGGAACTCGACCGGGACCGGTTCATCAATTCCGATTCCAGCCCGAGGGCGGTCGTCTACTCGCTGCTCGTCTGGAGCCGGTTTGCGAACCCCGGAAGGCGCGACATGCTGGACTGGCTGCTGAACGTGGAACTGTGGTGGCTGGGCCCGGCCGCGGGTGCAGTGCTGCTGTTCTGTCTCGGGGCCGGTGTCGTCGGTCGATGTGCGCGAAGGAGAATGCGTCCCCCTCTCTCTCTGGCGGAGCCGCAGCGAAGTCCCGACGAAGTCGGGGGAGAGGGCGGGGGTGAGGACGGAAGGGCTGTGAAAGGAGCTCACCCCTACCTGCTCATCATCGCGCCGAGACGTGTCGGGCTCTTCGTGCTTGCGGCAAGCTGTGGCTTCTCCGGCATGGCTGTGCAGATCGTGCTGCTGCTGGCGTTCCAGAACGTGATTGGTCACGTGTACAGCATGATCGGCGCGCTGGTGGCGGCGTTCATGGCGGGGATGGTGGTTGGCGCGGTCCTTGGCCAACGCCTGTCGACGCAACTGGCCGCGCGTCTCCCGCTCCCTCTGGCGGAGCCGCAGCGAAGTCCCGACGAAGTCGCGGGAGAGGGCGGGGGTGA
>JAVHLO010000301.1 GCA_031082105.1 Planctomycetota bacterium | reverse complement strand
CGTTCGATCGCCAGAGGCTCCTCGCCAAGCAATTGACATTCTGAAAATGAACCAGGATTCCACTCAAAGACCCCTGTCCTGTCATTCTGAACTCGGTTTCCGCCCCGGGCGGATCCGCCCGAGGCGGCCAGAATCTTCTCGTCCTGGTGCAGAAGAGATGCCCCCACCGCGGTCGCGGCACGACACGCAAGCGGGACCTCCGGCGGAATCGAACCTGCGCGCTCGACCCGACCTGTCGGTCGTCATCGTGAGCTACAACGTGCGCGACTACCTCGAGCGCTGTCTGGCCACGATATTC
This sequence comes from Planctomycetota bacterium, assembly GCA_031082105.1. GTDB lineage: Bacteria > Planctomycetota > MHYJ01 > JACQXL01 > JAVHLO01 > JAVHLO01. The sequence continues at coordinate 4,537 of JAVHLO010000301.1, read as the reverse complement.
TCCGTGCCTCACAGGCACGAGATCGAGGTCTTTGTCGTCGACAACGCCTCCTCCGACGGCTCCAGCGAGATGGTCCGGACGAAGTACCCGCGCGCGCGTCTCATCGCCAATGTCGCGAACAGGGGCTTCGCGGCCGCAAACAACCAGGCGATCAGGCAGAGCACAGGCAGGCACGTGCTGCTGCTCAACCCGGACACGGAGGTCCGCGAGGACGCGCTTGACGCAATGATCGATTTTATGGACTCGCGATCGACCGCGGAACGGGTGGGCATCGTGGGCGTGAAGATCACTTACGCGGACGGCTCCGTGCACGTCTCGTGCTGCCCCTTCCCATCGGTGCCGTCCACGCTCTCCCGGCTCTTCTACGCGGCGAAGATATTCCCGCAGAGCCCGACTTTCGCAGCGCATCGGTTTGCGGTCTGCGACTGGGAGGCGGCGACCTGGACCGATTGGGTGACCGGCGCATGCCTGTTGATCCGGCGCGAGACCATTGACGAGATCGGGCTGATGGACGAGGGGTATTTCCTCTACTACGAAGAGACCGACTGGTGCAGGCGGGCGAGGCGGTCGGGCTGGAGGGTCCTGTACTGGCCCGGCGCGAGCGTCGTACACCATGGCGGGCAATCGGTGGCGCAGCACGCGCCTCTCTCCCTGGAGCATTCGATTGCAGGTCTCCTGAGATACTACTGCAAGCACCATCGCGCGTTCGATGTGGTGGTCGTTCATCTTGCGCTGATCGTTGCGCTGCTCGTGCGCGCAACGAGACTGCCCTCGGTCATCCCGCGCCTGTTCGGCCGACGGTGGCCGGCCCGGTCTCCGCTCAGTCGACAGCTCTCCGTGGCGCTGAGGAGCATCGCGCACTACGTGGATACTTTACTTTAGCCGGTGGATTTGGTAGGATGCCCGGTTATCCCGCTTGGCGTCTCGTTTCGATGCTCTCCGGATGTTCGGTCTCGACACATTTGAGATTCTGGTCATCGTCATCCTCGCGGTTGTCCTTTTCGGACGCAAGTTGCCGGAGGTGACGCGCGCGCTTGGCCGGGGTGTGGGCGAGTTCAGGAGGGGATTGCGCGGAATACAGGACGAAGTCAACCGGACGATCGATGCGGAGGGGAGTGTCGGCTCAGTCATGACGCGGAAGCCGGAAGAGAACGCGGGCGTGGATCGCGCGGCTTCGGACGGGGGCGGGAGCGGCTTCGACTACTACGATAAGGCCCCGGCTGCAATCGGACCGCCGGGCCGGCCGACGGGCGAGCCGGTCGTCGACGTTGGCGAAGGCCGGACGAAGCCAGACCCCGGCGATGATCAACGTGATTGTCTTCATGGTGACTACGCGATATGACGGAAGAAACAGCAGAACTCGTCCTCAAGAAATGCATGGGCCACAAGGGGCATGAAGTGGTGCTCGTGGTGACCGACAACGAGCTCTACAAGTTCGCCATGGTCTTCTACGAAAAAGCCCTGCGGATGGGGATTGAGTCCGTCTTCGTCTGCATGAACCCGCGCGACGTGCACGGTGAAGAGCCGCCGGAAGCCATCGCGAAGGCCATGACTCACGCCGACATAGCGCTTCTCATCACAAAGAAATCGCTCTCCCACACGAACGCCCGCAGGAATGCGTGTCATGATCACGGGGTCCGGATGGCGAGCATGCCGGACGTCGACCCCGTCCGCGTGTGGCATACGCTGGACGTGGACTACGTGAAGATGGCCATGCACGGGGAATTGATCGCGCAGCGCCTGCGCCAGTCGAAGGAAGTCGAAATCACCTCCGACAACGGCACGCGGCTCCGCATGAAGATCGAGGGCAGGCATCCGATGGTCGATACCGGCCTTTTCATTTTCCCCGGCGCGTTCGGCAACCTGCCGGCCGGCGAGGTCTGCCTCGCGCCCCTGGAGGGGACCGCGGAAGGGATGCTGGTGATCGACGGCAGCATGGCCGGGATAGAAAAGCTGGCAGAGCCGATTACGATACGCGTGGAGAAGGGGCTGGCGGTGGACATCTCCTCCGCGGAGCTATGTCGCTACCTGGAGCCTTTCGGGGCCAACGGAAGGAACATCGCCGAGCTCGGGATCGGCATCAACCCGAGCGCGGAGGTAACAGGGAACATCCTCGAAGATGAGAAGGCCACGAATACCGTTCACATCGCCCTCGGCGACAACCGGTCCTTCGGCGGTTTGATCAACGTGGGCTGTCATCTGGACGGGATCGTGCGCAACCCGCGTGTGCTGCTCGACGGTGTTGAGTTCCCGCATGACGCCCTGTGGCCAGAGAAGCCGAGACCGTTCACGCCGCCCAAGGGATCACATCCGGATACCGGCATCATCCTTCGCACACCCGTGGAGGACACCGGTCCGGTATCGACCGGCCTCTACAGGATCCTGTTCCAGAATTCCAACGAGGCCCAGTACGTTCTCGACCTCGAATCACAGCGGTTCCTCGAGGTGAATCCGAGTTTCAGCCGCCTGACCGGGTACGACTACGGCGAGGCGACGACGGAGCTGAAGGCGAGCGATCTCATCCCGCCCGACAGCCGCGCCAAGTACGAACAGAAACGCGAATCCCGCCGGACGCACGGAACGGACAGGTACACGCTCAAGCTTTCCCGGAAGAACGGCGAGGTGAGACCGGTCGAGATCAGCGTGCGCAAGATAAACCTCAACGGCAGAGATCTGGTCGTGGGCACGATGCGCGACCGGACGGAGCAGGTCCAGATGGAACAGACGCTCCGCATGCAGATAAAGGAGTCGTGGCTGGCGAACACGCGCATCCATTCGCTCACCGAGAAACTGAAGAACGTGCCGGCCCTGTCGCAGAAGCTCCTGCTCGCTCAGAACGAGAAGGACCTGTTCGAAGAGGCGCTGGACGCCCTGTGCGATCGCACCAAGCTCGCGTGCGCCGAAGCGACGTTCTACATCACGGAGGACCAGTGGCTGGTTCCGCTCTATTCGTCGTCCTCGCGCAGGGCGCAGAAGGTGGCGCTGACCGACGACCACCCCCTTCCAGACTCCCTGAGACAAAGCGAGGACATACTGGTGGACGGGATGAGGGTGGTCATCCCGCTCCGAGGCCGGCAGGCGCCCATCGGCGTGCTTGACCTGCAGCTCGACCCCCACCAGTTGAAACAGATGTCGGGAAACGAACCGGCGCAGAAGAGCTACCTGGACATCCTCTCGACGCTTGTCGAGATGATCGCGCTGATCGTCGACGGCCTCCGATTGTACAACACCGTGAAGGCCCAATCGGTCACGGACCCGCTCACCCAGGTGTTCAACAGGCGGTACTTCGAACAGAAGCTGAGCGAGGAAACGCAACGCGCGCTGCGGTACCGAAGGGCGCTCTCGCTCATCATCATCGACCTCAATTTTCTCAAGCAGATCAACGACACCTACGGTCACCAACAGGGCGACGATGCGCTCTGCGCGGTCGGGAGCATGTTGACGGCCTCAATGCGCGGCATCGATATCGTCTGCCGCTGGGGCGGCGACGAGTTTGCCGCAATCATGCCCGAAACGACGCTCGACAACGCAGCCACAAAGGCCGAGACGCTTCTGCACAAGATCAAGGAGAAAGAGCATCCCGTTCTCGCCGATCCGACGAAGAAGGTCACGTACTCGATTACGATCGGGGTCAGCGCCATCGGCGACAAGATCCTGGACGAGAAGACCTTGATGAACAGCGCCGATGAGGCGTTGTACGAGGCCAAGCGGCTTGGGCGCGACAGGGTCTTCGCCTACCGACCCGTGTAGCCCGGCCGCACTCCATCACCGCTGGAACGGCACGCCACATATGAACGAGAAACAAGCTGCCGCCCGGATCGCCGAACTGCGCCGCGAGATAGAGTTTCACAATCACCGATACTACGCGCTGGACGACCCCGTTGTATCCGACGCGGAATACGACGCGCTCATGCGCGAGCTCGCCTCGCTCGAGAAGGAGTTTCCCGACCTTCTGACGCCGGACTCCCCCACTCAACGGGTCGGCACCGCGCCGGTCTCGAAATTCGAGACCGTGCGCCACTCCACGCCGATGGTCAGCCTCGAAAACGTCTTCTCGAAGCAGGAGCTGGAAGAGTGGTTCGCCCGCCTGCGCGAAGCCGCGGCCGCCCCGGACCGGGCGATCGAGCTCGTCATCGAGCCGAAGATCGACGGCGCGGCGGTCGAGCTCGTCTACGAAAAGGGCGCGCTCGTCGTCGGATCCACGCGTGGCGACGGCGAATTCGGGGAGAACGTGACCGGCAACCTGCGCACCATCAAGTCGGTGCCGCTCAGAATCGACGCGTTCGCCGCCAGACACGCGCGCAGAGGAGAGAGGAGAGCGGGCTCGCATCCTAAAACGGACCCGGTCCCCGACCGGCTCGAGGTGCGCGGAGAGGTCTACATGGAGAAGAGCCGCTTCAAAGAGATGAACCGGCGTCAGGAAGAGGCCGGGCAGGAGCTCTTCGCGAACCCACGCAACGCCGCGGCCGGAAGCCTCCGCCAGCTCGACCCGAAAATCACAGCCAAACGGAAGCTCCGGTTTCACGCTTACGGTGTC
>JAVHLO010000300.1 GCA_031082105.1 Planctomycetota bacterium | reverse complement strand
TGACGATCCAGACGGGCATCAACGAACCGAGGTACGCCTCGGTCATGGGCATCCGGAAGGCGATGAAGAAAGAAATCAAGGTGATGGGCCTGGCCGACACCGGCCTGCCCGAGTCCGAAGTCGGCGCGGCTGGTTCGCGTACGCAAATCGAAGAGATGTTCTTCCCGCCGGTGGGAAAGCTGGCCGAGATGCTGCAGGGGACGCCGGAAGAGGCGGCAGGCAAGCTCGCATTGCTGCTGAAGGAGAAGGGGCTGGCGTAGCGCAAGATTGGTTTGAGGAGCCTGGTCTGACTTGTCCGATCCGTCTGACATGATAGGAGAATATCCATGCCAGGAGTACTCGTGCTGGCCGAACACCGCAGAAAAGCGATCCAATCCATCACGTTCGAAATGCTCTCGCGCGGCAGAGAGGTCGCCGCTCAACTGAAGAAGGAGGTCTCCGTCGTCCTCCTCGGGCACCAGGTGCAGGCCTTCGCGCAGGAGCTTGCGAAGGTCGCGCATAAGGTCTACGTGATCGACGACAAGCGGCTCGAGAATTTCAACGCCGAACTTTACCAGAAGGCGCTTGTCCCGTTCATGAAGGACCTGAAGCCGACCCTCACACTGATCGGCCACACCTCCTGCGGCATGGACCTCGCTCCCGCGCTCGCCGTCGAGCTCGGTTTTCCGCTCGTGACGGACTGTATCGCGCTCGAGCGCCAGGGCAAGAAGGTCGTCGCCACCCGTCAGGTCTACGGCGGCAAGATCAACGTGCGCGTCTCCGCGCCGAGCGCACAGCAGGGCATGGCGACGATCCGCCAGGCCGCGTTCCCGCCCGCCGAGCCGAATCTCGCGGGCGGCATCGTCTCCGTGCCGTCGCCGCTCACGGAGGACATCGACTACAAGAAATTCCTCGAATACGTCGAAGTCGCCGCGGGCGACGTGGATATCACGGCCTCGAACGTATTGGTCGCCATCGGCCGCGGGATAAAGGAACAGAAGAACGTGCAGATGGCGCAGGACCTTGCCGCCGCGCTCGGCGGCGTGCTCGCCTGCTCGAGACCGGTCGTGGATGCCGGCTGGCTTCCGCACGACCGGCAGGTGGGCAGCTCGGGCAAGAACGTGAAACCGAAACTCTACATCGCGCTCGGCATCAGCGGCGCGTTCCAGCACGTGGCCGGACTCCGCGGCGTAGAGACGGTCATCGCGGTCAACAAGGACGCCAACGCGCCCATCTTCAGCGTCGCTCAGTACGGCATCGTCGGCGACCTCTTCAAGGTCATCCCGGTGCTCAAAGACAAGCTGCTGGAGATGAAGAAGTAGCGGAACCACGGATTCCTCGGCACAACGGGGACAGGACATGGTTGACTCCGAACGCCTGGTAGGTCTGCTACTCCCTCTTGGGAGGGTGGATCTCGCGCTGCTTCGCGCTCTTTGCACAAGGTTGAGAGTTGACAAACGACTTGCAGGTCTCCTGCGAGGAATGAAATAGCATGGTCCAACTGCGTGAAGACTCTTCCATAAAGCCTCTTCATGCTTGTCGGAGAGCACCGTACAAGGCAAGGAGAGCCTCGGCGGCCGGGATTCGCGAATCGTTGGAGCTGCTCCAACTCGTCCTTTCGCTCAAGCGAGCGGCGCGTCGTAGCGGTGTGCTGCGGAGCGCGCGCGGGAACCGGAGCTGGCGATGCCATGCCGGACTCGCCGGCGCGCGGACAAAGGCGAGCGGTAAGCGGGTGGTCTGGTCCACTGAGGCATGAGATGAACGATTCGCTTTCTACAACACCGTCAGCAGCCGCCCTGGTCATCGGAGGCGGGATCGCCGGGATCCAGGCCGCGCTCGATATCGCGGGCGCCGGGTTCAAGGTCTATCTCGTCGAAAAGGACCCGTCCATCGGCGGACACATGGCCCAGCTCGATAAGACCTTCCCTACCCTCGACTGCTCCGCCTGCATCCTCACGCCCAAGATGGTGGACGTCGCAAGACACCCGCGCATCGAGCTCATGACATACTCTGAAGTGAAATCGATAACCTCGTTGGGAACTGCGGTCGCTTCCCCAGTCTCCGTCGGCCAGAAAACAGAAGTTGCGAAGCCCGAGGCCGGGAAGCCGGAATCCAGAATCCAGAATCCCGGATCAGAAACCCAAAATCCAAAATCGCAAATCCAAAATGGGGCGGGCGGCTTCGAGGTCGAGATCCTCCACAAGCCCCGCTACGTGGACATCACGAAGTGCACCGGTTGCGGCCAGTGCGCGCAGGTCTGCCGTGTGAAGAAGGTCTCCTCGGAGTTCGACGCGGGCATGGGAAAACGGTCCGCCATATACTGCCCGTTCCCGCAGGCGGTGCCGCTGAAATACACGATCGACCCGACGCAGTGCCTCTTTCTTACGCGCGGGAAGTGCGGCAAGTCGCCCGCGTGCACGGATGCCTGCACCGCAGGCGCGGTCGATCACGAACAGAAGGAGCGGATCTCGAAGGTGTCCGTGGGGGCGATTGTCGTGGCTTCAGGGTTCGACCCGTTCCCGGCCGCGCTGAAGGAAGAGTTCGGGTACGGACTGTACCCCGGCGTCATCACGGGACTGGAATGCGAGCGGCTCTGTTCCGCGTCCGGCCCGACGCAGGGCAAGATCGTCGTCGACGGCAAGGAGCCCAAGGACGTGGTCTTCATTCACTGTGTTGGCTCGCGCGACAAGACCGTCGAGAAGGCGTACTGTTCGCGCGTCTGTTGCATGTACATCCTGAAGCAGGCGCACCTGGTCCGGGACAAGGTGCCCGGCGCGAAGGTGACCACTTTCTATATGGATATCCGGGCGTTCGGGAAGGGGTTCGAGGAGTTCTACGACCGCGTGCGCGACGAAGGGATCGTCTTCCGGCGCGGCAACGTCGGAATGGTCTACAAGCGCGGCGAGCGGCTGGCCGTGCGCGCGGAAGATACGCTGTCGGGCGAGCCGATCGAGGTCGATGCGGACATGGTCGTGCTCGGGACCGGCATGGTGCCGCGCCCCGTGCCTGAGGCGCTCCCCGCGCGGACCGGCGTCGGCGCCGGCGCGTCAGAGGCCGCGCGCCGGCCGTCGTTGGCCGAGATGCTGAAGATCGAGACCGACCCGAACGGGTTCTTCAAGGAGCGGCATGAGAGCAACGCGTCGGTCTTTTCGAATCTGCCCGGGATATTCCTTGCCGGCTGCTGTCAGGGACCGAAGGACATCCCGGATACCGTCGCCCATGCGAGCGCCGCGGCCGCACAGGCGATGGTCGTGCTGCGAAATCATGTGCGGCTGTGTGCAAAATGACGCTGGGGTTGTTGTCTGTTCGCCATTTGGAGAAGGAATGATGCCGGCAGTATCGCTCGAACTGATCAAGAAGGCGGAGATTTTCACAGACCTTTCAGAGAAGGAGCTCGCGGAGATTGCCGCACTCGCCCGACCCGCGGCGTTCCTGAAGGGAGACGTCATCATCAAGGAAGGACAGGTGGGCGACAGGCTGTATTTCATCGACAGCGGCACCGTCGAGATAGGCTTGTTCGATTCCCTGGCGCGGTTTCTTCCGTTCACACGGCTGACGGCAGGCCAGATCCTCGGCGAGCTCGCGTTCCTGGACGGCGGGCCCCGTTCCGCCAGCGCCGTCGCAATAGACGCGGTCACGACAACCGCCATTTCACGGGAAGACATGGGACGCGTGCTTGAGAAGAACCATGTAATGGCAATCAAGATCTACAAGAGAATGTTGAAAGGTCTGGCCGAGAGGCTGCGCGAGATGAATGCAGGGATTCGCATGCTGATGGGTAACCTGAGAAGGTCCAATTTCTAACATGATCGGCGTCTACATCTGCCACTGCGGCCAACATCGCCGGCACGGTCGACGTTGAGAAGGTCACCGAGCTGGCGAAAGCGCTTCCCGGCGTGAGCGTCGCCAGGAACTACCGCTACTTCTGTTCCGACCCGGGCCAGGCCATCATAAAAAAGGACATCGCCGACTTCAAACTGCAGCGGGTCGTCGTCGCTTCATGCTCCCCCCGGATGCACGAGCCGACCTTCCGCGGCACGATAAGCCAGGCCGGGTTGAACCCGTACTTCCTCGAGATGGCGAACATCCGCGAGCACTGCTCGTGGGTTCACAAAGACCGCGAAAGCGCGTCCGCGAAGGCCTTCGCCCTGATCCGGGGCGCGGTCGCAAAGGCGGCGCTGCTCATGCCGCTGCACCAGCGCGAGGTTTCCGTCATCCCGGCAGCGCTCGTGGTCGGCGGCGGCGCGGCGGGACTCCGGGCCGCGCGTAATATCGCCGACGCCGGGTTCGAGGTCTTCGTGGTCGAAAAGGAGCCGATCCTCGGCGGAAGGGTCGTCAGGCTCGCGAACGTCGCCCCGTCGCTCGAAAAAGCCATCGATGTCCTCCGCGACGACCTTGCGGCGGTCGCGTCGCATCCGAATATCGAGGCGTTGACGAACGCGCGCGTGACGGCGGTCGAAGGTTATTACGGCAACTTCAAAGTCATGGTGGACAGAGGACAGGGGACACGGGACACGGGTCAAGGGACACGGGGCACGAGGGAAGCTGCGAGTGTCGTTTCCGGGGGGACCCGGACACTCTCCGTCGGTTGCGTCATTGTCGCGACGGGCAGCGAGTTGTTCGATCCGCGACTGCGGCCGGAGCTTGGCTACGGCCTCTACGACAACGTGATCACCGGGTTCGAGCTGGAGCAGATCCTCTCCAACGGCGGCGTCGGTCCGGACAAGATCGTCCTTCCCGGCAAGCGGAGACTGCCGACGCCGAGAAGCATCGTCCTGGTGAAGTGCGTCGGTTCGCGCGACAAGAACGTCGGCAACGAATACTGTTCGCGTGTCTGCTGTTCCGCGACGGCCAAGCACGCGCTTCT
>JAVHLO010000002.1 GCA_031082105.1 Planctomycetota bacterium | reverse complement strand
TCCGAGAAACTCGCGAAGGGCGTCAATAGGATCTTTCGGTTCGCAATTGCCTTCTTCCGTGTCCTTCTGTGTGTTTCCGTGTGATTCTGTGGCTCGCGAACAGGGGCGCCAGGATCCTGGATCTATTTCAGATCTTGTGGACTCAGTATCCAGAGAAGTCCCTGTCACGGCTGAACGCTGAAGGGTTCCGAGTCTCCGACCACGATGACGCTGCGGGAAGTCTCGTCGATCCACGCCCGTCCCGCGGCAGCCCGCTCAAGCCTGTCCATTATCGCAAGCCCCAGCCCTCTTCGCGCCACAGGACGCGCGAGCATACAGTCCACATCGGTCGCTTCCAGCCGCCGTATCGACGCGAAGAGCCTCGTTGCGGCCTCGACGAGATCGCCCATCGGCGAGAGGATCTCGACGAATGCGAACCGACGGGCGTCGGGGACGGGTCTGAGCGTGAGCAGGGCGGACCTGGAGAGCGGGAAGACCGCCGAATGGCCCCCTCTGCCCGTCGGACGCCGGCGCCGCGTCAGGATGAAGAGCGGCTTGCCTCCCCGCGCGCAGTGTCCTTCCATAATCCCCGGTGAGCGCAGACCTGGCGTCGAGCCTGCCGGCGCGGCGGCGGATGTCTTCTTGCGGTCGCCGGGCCGGGCCGGGCCGGGCATCACGCCGATTCGGCGCCGCAGCGTCTTCTCCAGCGCCTCGACCGTCGTGCTGCCCGCGCGCATGACCACCGGCTCTCCGTCGATGAACGAGACGACCGTGGATTCCAGTCCGATCGGTGACGGCCCACCGTCGAGGATCATGTCGACCCTTTCGCCAAGCTCCAGAAGCACATCCCGAGCGCACGTCGGGCTGGGCCTGCCGAACCGGTTCGCGCTGGGGGCCGCCACGGGGCAGCCGCAACGTCTGAGGAGGTCCAGGGCCACCGGATGGTCGGGCATCCTCACCGCAACAGAATCCAGCCCCGCAGTGACGATGTCCGGGACTCGTGTCGACTTCGGCAGAACAAGGGCCAGTGGACCGGGCCAGAACGAGTCCATCAGGCGCCGCATGCGAGCAGGCACGCGCCGCCACAGTCTCAGGGCGTCACGAAGTGAAGACACGTGGACGATGAGCGGGTTGAATCTGGGTCGCCCCTTCGCCTCGAATATCCGGGCGACGGCCGCCGCGTCGAACGCGTTCGCGCCGAGACCGTACACCGTCTCGGTCGGAAAAGCGACCAGTCCGCCGGCCCTGATCAAGCGCGCGGCGCGCGCGATCGACCTTGACGCGGCTGGAAGAATGTTGCGATTTTCTTTCACAAAACTATTGACTTTTCCGGGTTCTTGTGGCAGACTACTCGTCGAGTCAACACGACCTTCCCCGCGAGGTCTTGGCCATATTCGCCGGTCGCACGCAGGGAGCCAAGAACATGGCTGACAAGGAAAGAAACACCGAGACAATATTAAAGCAGCTTGACGAGATCACTTCAAGCACAAAGGGACGCATGGTTCTCGTCGTCGATGACGACGTGAATATCAGGCGAATTCTCGTGCTCTTCCTCACCAACGTGGGCTACAAGTGCATCGAGGCCAACAACGGCCGCCAGGCGCTCGAGCTGGCCGCGAAAGAACATGTCGACCTCGTGCTCCTGGACGTGATGATGCCGGTCATGGACGGCATGACCGTGTGCAGGTCGTTGAAATCAAGTCCCGAGACGAAGCATATTCCCGTCATCCTCTGCACGGCCCAGCGGACAAAGGAGTCCGTTGTACAGGCGCTGCAGGTGAACGCGGACGACTACATCGTGAAACCCTTCAGGCGCGAAATCGTCATTGAGAAGGTCGCGAAAGCCCTGGCCAAGCACAAGGCTCCCGCCCAGGCCGCGGTGGAAAAGGAGAGAAGAAAGTCCAGGCGCAAGCCCGTTGTGTTCTCATTCTCGTGGAGTCCCCCCAAAAAGGCCACGCAGATCATCTACAGGACGCGCGTCGTCAACCTGTGCAATCACGGTGTGTGCTTCGAGCTCGACGCGTGCGATTCATGCGCGGGCTACTGCGCCGGCACAGTGCACGAGAAGTGCTGGATGTACCCGTACGCGCTTACGAATCCGGAGTCGCAGGATATCGAGATGATCCTTTCCGTGGCTGGAGACGGCAGCCTTCAGGCCAGGGGCAGGATTGTGCACGTCTTTCGACCCGCGGGCGGCAAGACGGAGTCCGTCGGCGCATTCTTCACCAGCGTCCCGCCAGAGACGGCGTCACACCTCAAGAAGCTCGTGGAAGCGTAGCTTCCGCGCAGTTCAGGCCGATCCCGACACGCAGGCGGCAGCAAACTACAGAAACACGGAGAACCTGGCGCAACGTAGCCGCAACCGAAATATGATCCGCGGATTTCACGGATTCCAGTAGCTTTTTCCGTGCGAATCCGGGTAATCCGTGGATACTCCACCTAACCGAAAAATCTTGCCAGAGAAACACGGTTTTGCAGAGTAGTAGAACAGAGGGAATCTCCGGCGCAGCGCGACCGCAACTCCGTACTACAGTCCGGCAAAACTCTGTTTGTTTGACAAGATTTGTTCACCGCAAAGAACGCAAAGCGCGAAAGTCAATTGCCCCGCTGAGCTCTTCTTGCTTTGCGCTCTCTGTGTGCTTTGCGGTTCGTTTTGGTTGCGGCTCTGCTGCGCTGCGCTCTCTGTGTTTCTGTGGTGAACATCCCCGTCGTATGGCTACGCTGTCTCGTCCGGGTGGCCGAGCGCCAGGGCCGCGAAGAGGGCCACGCCGACCGGCAGCGCATCCTCATCGACGTTGAACTTCGGATGATGCCACGGGTAGATGCTCTTCTTACGCGGGTTGGCTGTCCCCAGCCGGATGAACGCCCCCTGCGCCTTGCGGAGGTAGTAGGCGAAATCCTCGGCGCCCATGACCGGATGTTCGAGGAATACGACCGAGGAATTGCCGAATAGCTTGTGCGACAGGGATACTATCTGCCTGACGGCCGCGGCGTGGTTCTTCAGCAACGGATAGCCCCTGAACACCTGCACATCCGCTTCCGCGCCCATGCTGTTGGCCACGCCGCGCGCGACCCGCGCGACGAGGGCCGGCAACTTCCGCCGTGTCGACAGCGTTACGCTGCGCATGGTGCCCTGCATCTCCACGCGGTCGCAGATGATATTGCTCTTGGTCCCGCCTCTGACCGTGCCGAGCGTGATGACGGTCGGCTCGACAGGATTGATGTTGCGCGACACGATCGTCTGCAGGATAGACACGATTGCCCCGGCCGTTGCGATGGCATCGACCGACTCGTGCGGCCGGGCGGCATGCCCTCCGCGGCCGATAACGGTGATGTTCACGTTATCCGCATTCGCCATTGCCACCCCGTGCTTGATCCCGATCTTGCCGGTCGGCAGCGAGCTGTCGCAATGCATGCCGAACATGGCATCGACGTGCGGCCGCTCGAGTGCGCCCGCCCTGATCATGGGGGCGGCCCCGCCCGGCGGGGTCTCCTCGCTGGGCTGGAAGATGAACTTGACATTGCTGCGCAGCTCGTTCCTGTGCCGGCAGAGCAGCCTGGCCGTGGCGAGCAGCATCGCCACATGGGCGTCGTGGCCGCAGGCGTGCATCCGTCCGGGGATGCGTGACGCGAACGGCAGACCCGTCTGTTCCGTCACCGGCAGCGCATCCATGTCCGCGCGCAAGCCGATGGTTTGTTTTGCGCCGATGTCCAGCAGCCCGACGACGCCGGTCTTCGCGATGCCGCTCCGCACCTTGAGGCCGAGCGCCTTGAGGTAGCCGGCCGCGAGCCGGCCGGTCCGGCGCTCCTCGAATGCAAGCTCGGGATACGAGTGGATCCGACGACGCAACCGCACAACCTCGTCCCTGAGTCTCCTAGCCTCGCGAACGATGGCCGCATAATCCATGGTTCAGCCTCGAAAAACCGGGTTCAATTTGTTCGGACCGACCCCGATACCGGTGGGTCCGTCTGGGAAGCCGGCGCTCCCGGATCATGAATAGTGCCGGGCTTGTTGCCCGTCCGAGTAACGGACAAAGGCGGCTTTGGACTGCGGCGGTCGCAACCGCCGCTTAGGCTTCACCCTTTGAGGGAAAGCGTCCCGATGCGTCGGGGCGCACTCCAAAATCGGTCAGCCTGGCATTACTCGGACAGGCTGCTAGCGCCCGTATCGGGCGACGATCTCGAGGATCCGCCGGACGGCGGGCTCGACCGCCTTCTGTGCTGGCGCGGAGAGGCCCTGGTGGACCTCATTCGGCAACGGGCTCACCTGGCAGGCGAGGATCACGACATCCACGCCGTGCTGGTCCTTGAGCTGCTTGAGGAGGTTCCCAGACGGGAACGCGTGGACGGAAAAGTCGCTCAGCTTGTTCATGGGGATCTCGTCCGGGGCGATCTCGAAGACGTCTCCGGGCAAATGGCCGGGCCTGTCGACGGCGTCTACAATTATCACACATTTCGGACGGGGATCGCCGTAGGCCATGTCAACGAGAAGCTGTTTCACCGAAGTGCCGACGTCTTCGGCGAAGGCATGGGCAGGCAGGGGGCCCGCCTGTTCGAGCCGTTCGATGACCGCCGGGCCGAAGCCGTCGTCGCCGAAGAGGATATTGCCACAACCCAGGATGATGACGTCTTTCGTGCGGAGTTCTGCGAACATGTTTGCATTCCTGACTGACGGCGTGGACCAGAATCCCGGGTCCACATGATCCGAAACAAGACTCGATATTTCGGCGGCCCGGTAACCGCCAAGACGCCAGGAGAACACCGGGATTCTCACGACTTCTCGGCACGTCAGACCTTCGATTCGTCCCGCCAAGGGAGGGATCCGCCTGAGGCGGAAACGAGACTTGCACGGGACAGGATGTTCTGTCGTCTCGTCAGAGTCTGCTGAAGTCTCTGTTCCTGCATCCGGCGGGACTTGGCTTCTTCGCAGTTCCTGGCGACCTTGGCGCTCCTGGCGTCATGGCGGTTCATGGGTTCTCGGGGGCGAAGGCCTGTCTCGCTGCGAGGACTACTCCGCCGGCGCCGGGTCTCCCTGTTCTTCCGGGGCCGGCCCTCTCTGGTGAAGCTCGATCGCCCGCGCGACCTTCTGCAGGACGGTGTTCTTGTGAAACGGCTTGACGACGTAGTCGATGGCGCCGTGTTTGATCCCCAGGAGGACGTCCGCGCGCTCGGACTTCGCGCTGACCATGATCACGGAAGGACGGCCGTACTTCGCCCTGTCCTGGTTGATCTGGAAGCACGTGGCATAGCCGTCCAAATCGGGCATCATGATATCCATCAGGACGACGGGGATGTCCTTTCTGCCGGCGAGGATCTCGAGCGCCTGCGCGCCCCGAGATGCATCCAGCGTCAGATACCCGGCGTTGCCGAGGATATGACAGAGCACCTTGCGTATGTGGCTATGGTCATCCACGACCAGCACGGTCACCTTGTCCGCCTTCTTCTCCGGCTGGCCCTTCTGCGGCGCAAATTCCTGGAGGATCGACTCCATCTCATCATCTGGAGGCATAGCTTGAGGCTCACGTCTTTCTATTGGAACCAGCGTCTGCGCTCCCGGTGCCATACTGAATGAGGATTGTATCAATTCCCGTGCGATTTTCAAGGATTGACGTGCCGGCGGTGGCGTCTTCCAGGGAGGAAACGACGGCACTCCGGCTGCGGCCTGCGTGCCTTACTACAAACCCGGTCAACTCCGGCCGCAAAGCTACTTGGCCAGCGTCTTGAAGTACTCTTCGAGGAGTTCGCGATACTCGGGCGAGATCTTGTCGCGGATGGAATCGAAGAACTCCTTCAACTCGCGTTCCTTCTTTTCCATCTCAATGCGCGCAAGCTGCCCGGTCGCGTCGGTGCCGCCGCCCTGTTTCGCCTCACCCGCCGCGGAATCGACTTCCACGTTGGGCCTGCCAGGTTCTCCGGGCCGCGCGTTGTTGGCGTTGGCCGCGCTCATCCGCGCCTCGAGTATGGCAAGCGTGTTTCTGAGGAAGTTCTGAAGGTCCTGGAGAGAGATACCGGCCTCTTCGAGCGCCTTCTCATCGATCTCACCGCGCAGGAACTTGCGAAGCGTTTCCGTGGCCGCCTTGCCGGCTGAGACGAGCCCGCCGCCCTGCGGCCCGACTCCGGGGTTCTGGCCGGTTGTCCGGGCATCACCCTGGGTGGCGCCGCCCGGCCCGCCGGGCTGTGCGCTGCCCGAGCCGGCCTGAGGTCCGCCTCCACCCTGCTGACTGCCCGAACCGCTGTTTGAATCCCGGCCGGTCCCCTGCGAGGCGGAGCCGGCATTCCCCTGGCCGCCGCCTCCTTGGGCGGTCGAGCCTGAACCGGTCCCCTGGCCGGAGCCGTCGCCCGTGCCGCTGCCTTTGCCTGCCCCTGAACCCTTCCCGGATCCCTTCCCTTTGCCCTTGCCTTTGGCATAGCCCGAGCCGCCGTGCTTCTTGCACTTGCACTTGCCACAGGTGCTCCCGGCACCCATCTGGCTCTCTCAGGCGCCGCCGCATTCGCACTCCTCCTCGTCCTCGTCCGCCAGCAGATCGTCATAGTCGCCTTCGTCATCGCCTTCTTCGTCGCTGCCCTCCTCGTCGGCGAGCTCCTCCTGCAGACGCTCGAGCCGCTCCAACTCCCAGGGCGTGAGCGGCGACGGGGGCACCCCGTCCGCCTGCGGCGCGAACAGACCGGGCGAGCCGGTCCGCAGCGCGTCCAGCATCTCCTTGAGCGACGCGAGCGACGACAACGGCATGCCTTGCCCTGTTCCGTCGCGGTTCGCGGGGTCGTCCCCGGGTCCGCCAGGCTGGACGGCGGAAGACTGGAGCGGGGGCAGCACTTTCAATATGCAGAGCTCGCTTGTCCCCAGATTGGACGCAGGCTCGCAGGTGTCACGGGCCTCCACGAAGTATAGCATGGTGTCGCCGGCGCGCAGCCCGAGCTCGGCCGGGTAGACCTCGCGTTCGACCGTTGTCGACCTCGTCGGCGCGGGCTTGACGCTCTTGAAAGGCAGGTTCCACCTGTTGCCCGCGCGGTCCTTGATCCTGAAGACAAGCGAGAGGTCCTTGAGTCCGCAATCGTCGCTCGCCGTGACCAGAAGGGTGAACGGTTCGTTCTGCCTCACCTCGACGCTGCCCGGCGACATGATGCCCACTTCCGGCGCGGCATCGGACCTGGCGAGGACATCATACTGGCAGGGGTTCTCGTTCTTGAATCCGTATTCGTCCTCGCAGAGGAAGCGGTACGACTCGGTCTGGTCGACCGTGAAGGTCACGCTCGTCTCGTTCTGCGGGTTCATCTTCAGCGGCATGGGCGGTTCGCCGCCGCGCACCATGGAGCACTTCCGCATCGGCCTGTTCGCGGACGCGGTGACGACGACCTCGGTTCCGCAGAGCGCATCCACATTGCCGCCGCTGGTCTCTTTGCCGCCGAAGCCGGAGTATTTCGGAGGGACCAGGTGCGCCTTCCTGGCAAGTACGGCCGGCGGGGGGATCACTTCAACTCGATACTGGTCGGAGCGGGTATCGCCCGCAGCCACAAAATAGCCTGCGCTCTTCTCGATCAACGGAAGCCGCGCTGCCCAGCGGTCGTCGCCGCCGCCCCAGGCTTCCTGCGACGTCGTCACGCCCGCACCGGACGCGGCCGGCCGGTCCATGTTCACGTAGAGCCACGTCTTTTCGTCATGAGAGTAGTAGAGCCGAACCGAGGAGACATCCTTGCCGCGAATGACTGCGGCGATCTCGACCGGCACGGACGGGATGGTAGTCGTATCGCCGGGCAACACCTCCACGATCTGCGTGAGGGTCGGGGGCAGGATGTTGGCACGCGGGAACAGCACCCTTCGGAGACACACGAAGAACGGGTCGCCCGCCGCGACCGCCGTCGCGCCGAACAGGACGAATGCCGTGACGAAGAAATACGCGGCAACCTTGAGCAGGCGGACCGGTGTGGCGGGTTTCAACGATACGCGCCCGCTCGCGATCTCGGACCGCACGCGGTCCATGATCGTCCTGCTTAGCTCCTCGCCGAAGGTCGCCTCTCCCCTGACCACCTGCACGTAGGTCAGCAGGCCGTCTTCGAGTCCCGGGTTGCCCTTCTCGATATGACGCGCAAGGTAGAGTGCGTTGATCCTCCTGAACAGCACGATGAGGATCACGGGCGACAGGCACAGCGAGATGAAACCGAATGTGCCCAGCAGCCCGATCCGAACCTTCCTGTCAAGGATGAGCCAGCGGTCCGCCGTCGCGACCACGAGGAAGAAGAGCAGCGCGAACCCGATGTACGCAAAGGCCAGCGCGGCGAAGTCGACCCCCCTGATCCGACGCCGGAGCCGTCTGAGCAGTCCGCCGATCGTCTTGTCGACATTGACAGCCATTTGAGACCCCCCACAGAGATTTTAGATTATAGAATTTAGATTGTAGACTAGAGGTTCCGGCTACTGATTGACGGCGCCAATCCAAAATCCGAAATCTAAAATCTAAAATCCAAAATTCATATGAGTCTGGACCATCTTCGTATCGCCCATTCGACCGCGACAAGCGCTGCGAACGCGATGATAATGTACGGCTGATCCCAGAGGCTCCGTTTGGTCGTCTTCTCGACGACCGCCAGGTGGTCGCCCGCCTTCCAGTCTTCGAGAAACCGCCCCGTCTCTTCCGGTTTCAGCATCCGCCCGCCCGACTGCACCGCGAGGAACCCCAGGAGGGCGTGGTCAGCCATCGGCGAATCCTTCTCCGGGTCGGGCATGTTCACGAAGATTCTGGCCGCATCTTTGCCGACGGGCGTTTCGCCCTGGGCGGCCGAACCCTCGAGCGCGAACTCGCCGCCCTCGGTCGGAAAAAAGCTCGCCTGGTAATACCCGTTGAAAAAACTCGCCTTCGTCTTTACCTCCTCGCCGGCGGGCGATTTCAAGACGAACTCGACGTTCGCGTCGGTGACCGGCGTGCCGTCCTCGTTCTCGGCCTGCGCACGCACGTCGACGCGCTCGCCGGGGAAGAACAGGAACCTGTCGAGCGTCAACCAGAAACGCCGCTCGCCCTTCAAGTCCCGGCGCGCAAGCCAGAGGAGCGATTGCCTCCACATCTTGCCGATGACGAAACGCGAATTCTCGTCCGCCGCCAGGCACCATTTCCAGAATCCGTCCGAGAGGACCGCGACGGCCCGACCCTTCCCGATCTCGTGCACCGCGATCAGGGGCGATTGGTCGTCCGCCTGGGCAAGGACGAAGGCCGCAGACTTCAGCCCGGCGCAGCCGACGACCCCGTCGATCAGAGCTATCCTCCTTGAGGGCCGTGACAAAATGCGTCTGGCCGACCCGGGTAAGGCCGACGCGGACCGATCTCCTTTCGTAGGCGTCGCTTGTCGCCATCCTCACGGGGCACAGCGCGTACAGCGGTGAGTCCGGATACCCGCCGGGCCCGAAACTGTTCGGCCCGCCAAGAATCGCGATGCCGCACCCGGACTGGGCGACCGCATCGTAGATCCGCTGGCACGCGGGGACGCCAAGCGTGCCCGCGGAGATGTCGCCCAGTATTATCGCTTTGTACCCGGAAAAGTCAAGT
The DNA here is from genome assembly GCA_031082105.1 of Planctomycetota bacterium. Lineage (GTDB taxonomy): Bacteria > Planctomycetota > MHYJ01 > JACQXL01 > JAVHLO01 > JAVHLO01. Next base: position 22,014 of record JAVHLO010000002.1, on the reverse strand, counting down.
CCCGCAAGAAACCGCTCGCGCTCCAACGGCTCCGCAGGGAGCATCCTGGCGTCCACGTTCAGGCCTTCCATCTCGGAGAGGATGCGCAGGAGAAACTTCCTTTCCCAACGAAGCCTTCCTTCCAGGTAGCAGACGTTTATAGTCTCCTTGCCGACGTTCAGTATCGTGGTCAGTCTGTTGTTCTTCGAATCGAGCTCGTCCTCCTGGCGCTCGATCTCCACAGAGACCTGGTGCTGTCCCTCCTTCTCGACGGGCAGGAGGAACGCGAGCTTCACCGCCTGCTGGTCGTGGGTCACGTCGACGGTCCTGACCTGCGCGGTCTCCTCGCCCAGCTTCAGCCGGACCGGGAAGCTCTTGCCCTTGAAGCCCAGAAAAGAGACTTCGGCAAGCACGGACACGGATGTGCCGACGAGCGCCGAATTGGGGCAATTGAGCGAGAAGACCTTGATGTCCCTCACCCGCCCGGTCGGCGTGCTGTCGCCCAGGAGCACCGGGAAGATCGGCAGGCCCGCCTCCTTGAAGTACTGCCCGTACGGGGTCGGCGTCCTTCCGTGGTTGTTCGTCCCGTCGGAGAGGACGAGCACGCCGCCGTGCGCGCGCCCCTTGGCCCTGCGGAGCAGCGATTCCAGCGCATCGCCGATCGCCGTCGCGGTCATGTCCGCCGGCGGGAGGTCGCCGGGATCGGCGATGCTCACCTGTTCCTTCCCGAACCCGACCACGTGGAGGTCGTGCTGTGTCCGCATGTCGGCCAGTTGACCCGCCACGGAATCGAGCACGGAGACCGTGACGTCGCCGCGGCTTCGGCCCGACCCGCAGTCCTTGATCTCCATGCTCGTCGAGAGGTCGACAAGCACGAAAAACGGCGATCGCTCCGTGAACGTGACCGTCTCTGTTACCACCGGTTGGAGAAGACAGAAGAGAATCACGCCCACCATCAATACGCGCAGCGCGGCGAGCAGGAACCGCGTGGGCGAGTTGATCGGCCGGCTCGAACGCAGATATGCCAGCACCATCAACAGCGCCGCAATCGAGCAGCCGCCGACGATCAGTGGCCAGTAGCGCAGGTTTTCGAAAGTCATGGATGAACCGCGTCAAGTTCGTAGTAGGCCACGCAGGCCGCAGCCGGAGTGGCGTCTTCCATCCGGAATCGACGGCACTCCGCTGCGGCTTCGTGCCTTACTACAAACCGCTGTAAATGATGAACCGCGTCAAGTTTGCAGCAAGCCACGCCCCTATTCTCCGACAAGGTATATCGCGGCCGGCTCGACGAACCATTTCACGTCGGCCTTCGAGCCAATCTCTTCCAGCAGCGCCCTCACCGCATGGTTGCCCTGCTCGATGGTGACAAGTCTGTTGGAGAACCAGGTGTCTTCGTCCGCGATGACGGGCATGCCGACCGCCGATTCGAGCTGCGGGATGACCTCCCACATCGGCGCGCCTTTGAACTCAATTGAGACCACCTTGGAGAGAATGGCTTCGATCTTCACGCGACGTTCTTCGGATTCCCGTATCAGCCTTTCCAGTTCCTCCTTGTCCTTTGCGGCTTTTTCTCTTGTCGTAAACGTTATGAACCCTTTCCGGAAGACACATTCCAGCCCGGCCGCCCGTGCCATCGACGATGCGGCGGCGGTAGCCGATGTGTGTTTGGGCGGAAGCTGGACCTGTGCCCCGTCGATCATCTCCTGTGGGATCGTGCCCTGATCGACCCAGACGTTCAGACCCGTTATCTCCTTCAGCACCTCGACCGCATCTGTGAGCGAGACCTTGTCGCCCGGGCCGGCGTTCCGCCCCTGCCCGCTCCAGTCCACCTCGAGGTCGGCGAACCTGTTGTCGGGGTCATTCCAGTCGACGACCTGCTGCTGGCCCTGTTGCGCAAGCGTCCAGAGTTCCTGCTGCAACCGGAAATTGGCGGATATCTCTTGTGCGCTTTCGGTGATCACTATGCGGCCGTCCTCGGACACGGTCATCTGCAGGCCCAGGAACTCCGAGAGGTACTCCAGGCATAAGCCGAGTTCCGTGCCGAAGAAGTCGACGGCAAGGATCCTGTTGGCATATTTTTCAGCGATCGCAGGATCCATCTGGATGACAATGCCGGTCTCTTTCGTCAACCACGCAATGAGCTCCGTGAAATTGACGTCGTTGAAGCCCAACGTCATCATGGTCGTCTTCAGGGTCTGCCACGTCTTCCGCTGTGCCTCGGGGATGGCGAACGGGTAAGGCCTGGCGGACGGATCCGTAGACCGCCGTCGCCCGGACGCGTTCCGCATGACGAGCGTGACCTTCCTGCCGCCGGGCAGGCAACCCTCGGTTACGAGTTCGTCCGGCTCGGGAGCGGGATCCTCCTTGACGACGGGTTTGACGGCGACGGAACCGCCTTCAGACGCGGCCGGCGTCGTACCTTTCGCGGGCTGCGGCCCGGTTTCGCCGTTCGACTTCAGGATCTCCCGGCCGATGAAGACCGCGATCAGGACAACGGCGATCACCACCACCGGAACCCACGGCCGGCTTGCCCCCGGCGCTGTCCTGGAATTGCACGCTCTCTCACGTCTCATTCTGCGCATTCCCCGAAACAGACACGAACAGGACCGACGCGGTCGAGCGCTCTGCGGCGCTGCCGAACCGATTCCGCCGTCGCCGATTCGAGCCGGGTCTACCTATCCACAAGGTAGATCGCGGCCGGCTCGACGAACCATCTCACATTGGCCTTCGAGCCGATCTCTTCCAGCGCCTCTTTCACGGTATGGCTGCCGGGCTCGATGGTCACGCGCATGTCGGAGAACCAGGTCTCCTCGTCCGTTATGACGGGCAGACCGACCACGGACTCGAGCTTCGGCGCAACCTCGCACATCGGCGCGCTTTCGAACCCGATCGAGATCACCTTGCCGAGGATCGCGTTTACCTTCGCGCGGCGCTCTTCGTCCGCCTTTCTTCGTTCCTCAATTCTCTTTCTTTCTTTCGCAGCCTCTTCCTTGCCGGTTATCATCACGACGTCGCGATCGCAAACGTAGTCCAGACCTGCCGCTTCCGCCATGGACGATATGGCCGCGAGGGCCGAAGTGTGGTCCGGAGGAAGCTCGACCTGCGACTTCTCGAGCGTCTCCTCCGAGATCCAGCGCAGGTTGAACATGATATTCAGGCCGGTTATCTCCCGCAGTGCCACGATACCATCAGACAGCGGAATCTTTTCGCCCGGGCCGGTACTCCGTCCTTCCCCGGGCCAGACGATCTCGATTTTGGCGAGATCGACCTCCCCGCGTTCCGGCTCACCGTCGCCGGGTTCGGGCGCCTGGACAAGATTCCACAGCTCCTGCTGCACCCGGAAATTGGCCGAGTCCTCCGGTGCGTTCTCGACAAGGACGATGCGGCCATCCTCCGACACTACTATCTGCAGTTCGAACATCATCAGGATAAGGCGCAGGCAGCTCTGGAGGCACATCCCCTGAATCCGCATGGTTGTTTTTCGTCCCGAAATTCGGTCCGCGATCGCCGGGTCAACCTGGATGATTATGCCGGTCTCCTTTGTCAGCCAGGCCGCTATCTCCATGAAGTCGACATCCATGAAGTCGAGCGTCATTATCGAGGTCTTCAACATTCGCCACGTTTTCTGCTGGGCGTCCGGGATGGCGAACGGGTACGGCGGGGCGGACGGATCGGCGGACCGGCCTCTTCCGGACGCATTCCGCATGACGAGCGTGACCTTTCTCCCGCCGGGCAAGACCCCTTCTTTGATCTGGCACTCCGGCGCACTGGAGATTTCCTTTTCACCGGGGCCGGCTGCGGTCCCGGCGTTCGGCGGCACGGCAGCGCCTTTCGTTTGCGAAGGGCCTGCGCTCCCCGGCGACTTCACCAGCGCCCGGCCGGCGAAGAAAGCGATCAGGGCGAGCGCCAGCGCCATGACGACGAGCAAGGCGCCGGTCGTTTTCCGTTGCGTATCCGCATTCTTCTGTTTCCTGTTTTCCACGCAACCACGCTCCCGATAGAATTTCGGATTTTGGATTGCGGATTGAGGATCGAACACACTGCCGGTTTCCATTGTCTTCCAAGTGCCGTCGCAAAATCCGCAGTCCGAAATCCAAAATCCGCAATTAGAACACCCTGTTCGCAAACACGAGCTCGAAGAGCATAAGCGCGACGAGCGCGGCGAGCGCGTACATCGCGTATTCCTTGCCGAGATGGACCGTCCGCACGTGCTCCTCGAGCTCCGCCTTGTCCCGCGCAAGCAACACCGTCATCTGCGGCAGTTGCTTTTCCACGAAGGCTGGCGACGCGTTCGCCGTGCCGCTTTCGGAGCACTCGATATTGACCGACCACCCCACCCGTTTCTGGCGGGCCTCGGCGGTGTACCGCGCCTCGTAGTTGCCCGGGGCGAACGTGTCTTTGACGAACGCCGACCTCATCGCGGGGTCGACCGCGGGCGAGGCCAGCGGCTCGCCCGTCGGGCCGAAGACCGCGAGCCGCGCGTCGACCGCGCCCGGCTCGACGTCGACCCTCACGCTCTCGCCCACCGCGTACGAGTGGCGGAGCGCGGTGAAATTGCACACGCACTTCACCATCTCGTGCACGAACGGGACGTACGCCGGGAACCTGGGGAAATCCGACCAGTCCGCGTCGCAAGTCGACGCGAAGAAGAGCACCCGCCCGGCGCCGACGTTCCGCTGCACGAGCGCGGGCTGTCTTCCGTCGAACGCCATGATGACAATCGAATTTGGTCCCGCGCTGCAGGCGTCCGCCGCGGCCCCGGCGGCCTCGTTCTCCGTGACCGGCTCGTCCTCAGGCTGGCCGTCTTTTTTTTCGGGCAGGCCCGGCGGCCCGCCCGGCTTCGCCAGGACGAGCTCATGGAACCTCGAAAAGGTCGCCTGCGACAGGTCGCCGTTCATCCCGCCTTGAAACGCCTTGACGATCGGGTGCGCCTGCTGGGCGGGCGACATGTGCGCCCCGGACGGCGCCGAAACGACCTTGCCGAGCGGCGCGGGCAGGAGCAGGTCCGCGCCGGACGCAGCCTCGTAGGCCGTGCCGCCCACCTTGTCGCCCCCGAAGATGATCAGCCCGCCGCCGCTCGTGACGAACCGGTACAGCTTGCCCCAGGCGTGGCCGGACAGGCCATGGACGTTCGCGAGGATGACCGCCTTGTAGTCCTGCAGCGACTGGCCCAGTAGCTGCTGCGGCGTAATCGACTCGACCGCGACGACCTGTTTCCGACCCAGCGTCTCGGGCGCGAGCGCCGTCGCAAGGTAGCGGAGCTCGTCATGGTCGGGATCGCCCGACGGCGCGCCGTTGACCAGCAGGATCCCCGGCGGCCGCTCGAGGTTCAGCGTGAAGAAGCGCGTGTCGTCGAGCGCCAGGGCGTCCTGGCCGGCGAGTCTCGCATAGCCCGTCTTCAACGGCTCGCCGGTCGGCGTGAAGGAGAAGGAATAAGACTGCCGCTCGCCGATGCCGAGCGCAAGGGTCTGTTCGTCGCGCTTCTCGCCTTCCACGAAGAGTTCCACGACCCGGGCGCCGCCGGAGTCGCCGCCCGTCACCGTGCCCGAGATCCGGACCGGCTGGTTCTGCCTCAGCACGGAAGGCGATATCGCCAGCGAATCCACGGCGATATTGCCGTTTCCGCCCGTGCCGACGTCCACAATGTAGACCGTCGTCCCGCGCGCCGACGCGGGCAGCGTTGCGCCGGGGTTTGCCGCCGTCGCCCCGCCCTCGCCCGGAGACGAAGCCGAACCGGCCGTCGTCCAGGCCGCGCGCGTCATGTCCGTGAAGACGTACAGCTCGCGTGGCACGCCTTTCAGCTCGTCGAGCTTCAGTACGGCCTTCGCCACGGCTTCGATACTGGTCACGCCGAGGTTCGTGCACGACGTGGACTGCACGAAACGCTTGATGCCGTTCACGTCGATCGCGAACTCCATCGGCTCCTGGGAGGCAAAGACAACCGTCACCTGCGTGCCGGCCTCGAGAGTATCGAGCGTGGCGCAGGCCAGCGCTTTCGCCCTGTCGAACCGGGTCGCCCCCTGCTCGGAGTACTGCATCCGGTAGGAGTCGTCGATGACGATCGCGACGGCCCCGGTCTCCCGGCCGCCCGTCACGGTCAACGTACTCTTGAACCGCGGCCGCGCGATGGCAAGGACGATCAGCAGCAAGACCGCCATCCGCGCGATCAGGAGCAGGACGTGTTTTATTTTCAGGATCGCCTGGCTCCGCCGCTTGACGGTCTGCAGGAGCATCACGGGCGGGAACGGCTGCACCTTCGGCCTCGGCCGGAAGAGGAGGTGGATGACCACCGGTATCCCCACCAGCCCGGACCAGACGAGAAGCGATGGATTCAGAAATTCCATGTTCGTTGGTTCAGAACGATTCCTGCATACGTCCCCACAAGGGGTAGTGAGCAGTGAGCAGCGCGTATTGAGCGGACGAAAAGAGGGAGGTCGCGGCTTCCTCTCACCGCTCTAAGTCGCCCTGCAACGGCATACTACTGCACATCCCATGCCAACCGCATACTATGTAAACGGCATTTACAGTCTGGGGAGTTGCCTGCCGGCCTTTCCCGTGGAGAATCCCGGTGTCCAGGCAGGACAGGCCCCTCATTTGGCGTATCCTATCCGTTTCAGGCCGGCAAATCAACAAGAAACTGCGCAGGGGGTGCGCACGGAAGGATTCGGCATGTTGACTTTCGGGTTACATCCTGCTATAGTCTTCGTCCAACAAAGGATTCGATGGTTGCGCCGTTTCAGCACAAAGGCCTCAAGACTCAAAGGAACCGGAAGGGGATTGTCCGCCTTTGTCCCCACGAGAAGAAGAAATAACCATGTTGATCGATGACGCGGCACATGCAGTCCACGTGGTCTTGTGAACTTCGTGTCTTTGTGTCTTGGTGCTGATAAAGACGGCAAAGGAAGTTGTCTCCTTGTAGTATTTCTTGTGGCAGCTCAGGACTTCGGAGCCCGCTCCGTTTTCGAGACTCAGCCGATGACTGACTTCGACCTGCGCGATATGGCGGAGAAGTTCAAGGCGACCGCCAAGGAGAACTTGCAGACGCACGGGGTGGTGCTGCCCATCGCGTTCCTCTTCGACACCTCGGGCAGGGTAAACCCCGTGATGCTGAACATGAAGGACTCATCGGAGAAGGAGGCGTGCAGCCGGTTCCTGCGCGAGACCGTGAAGCAGCTCGACGTCATCGCCTACTTGATCGTCGCGGAGGCCTTCGTCGCGGACCGGTCGATGTTCCTCTTCAGCGAGAAGATCCCCCCGAGCGAACACCCCGAGCATGTCGACGCGATATTCGTGCAGGCCCGATCGAGGGATGAGTGCCTCCTATGGATCATCAAGTTCCGCAAGACCGACACGGGGATCGTGTTCGCGAAAGAGGAGCTGTACGAGGAGGACACGAAAGGCCTGTTCGGGAACCTGTTCGAAGAGGAGAACACAGCCTAGCCCCGGGTAGTTTCGCAACCGGGAAAATGACAAAATCCCAACAACCCATTCAGCCTGGGAGAACGCGACCCAGAATTCGCGCTGACTCGGCCCGGGCGCGGAATTCCCGAGGCAAAAGAACCGGCGTCTTGACTCTGAAGCGCCGTTGAGATTTGGCTGTTGCGGTTTTGTTGGGATTTGGCCGTTGGGATTCGGGATTTCGTTCGGACGGAGGTTTCATTCGCATCATGAAACATGCTCTCTGCCGCCCGGCTGAAAATGCTCTAGGGGCAGCCTAGCCGGGCGGCTGCAGCGCCTGGAGGCAGCCGCGACAATAGCCGGTCTCGTTGGCGGCTCTTTTCCGACAGCGTCGACAGAAGACCGTTCCGCACCCGTTGCACCTCATCTGCCCTTCCTTGAGTACGGCCCGACACCGCGGGCATTGGAACTCGCCGTCAAGCAGGAGGACCTCGACGCTCTTGGTGAAGAGGTACTCCCCGCAGATCGAGCATTTCCTTGCGTTGGCGGGGTTGACGGTCGAGCAGAATGAGCACATCACCGTCTTGCCTGACTTGACGAGCGCGATCGGGTCTTCGCCGGTCTCAAGCCGGTCCAGGTCGGCGACGAACTCCGCGCAGTTCTGGTATCGCGCGGTCTGCGCCTTTGCCATCATCCGTCCGACGATGGCGCTCAGTCCGTCGGAGATGGCCGGGTTATGCGTCTTCGGCGAGAGCGGCTTATCGCGGACATGCTGTTTCATGAGCATCTGCGGCGTGGCGCCATCGAACGGGTATTTGCCCGTGAGCATCCTGTAGAGTGTCACGCCGAGCGAATAGATATCCGAGCGGGCATCGACACTCTTCCCGGACCAGTGTTCGGGCGACATGTAGAGCGGGGTACCGGCGACGACGACCTTCCCCTGCGCCGCGGCCATGGCGCGGTATCCCTGTGCGAGCCCGAAGTCGGCGACCTTTACCTCGTCGCGGCTCGTGACCATGATGTTGTCCGGCTTGACGTCCCTGTGGATGATCCCCGCGTTATGTGCGGCGCCGAGCCCCGACGCGGCCCCACGCGCGATCTTGAGCGCGAGGTCGAGCGGGAGCGCGCCGCGTGTACGCAGCATCTCTGCGACGGTATCGCCCTCGACGTACTGCATGGTAATGAAGCTGATGCCGCTCTCGGTGCCGACGTTGAAGACCTGGACGATGTTGGGGTGTTCGAGCCGGGCGGCGGCGCGGGCCTCGTAGAAGAACCGTTCCGTCATCTCGCCGCTCTGGGCGGAAGAGGAAGGCAGTATCTTCACGGCAACGATCTTGTTGAGCCCGAGGTGGATGCCCTTGTAGATCGTGGCCATCCCGCCCTGGCCGAGCCGCTGGAGCACCTTGCACCCGCCGATGGTCCGGCCGACGAGGTTGTCCGTCGCGGTCCCGTCGCTGCGCAGGTTGGCGACGACGGCGGCGCCGGCGACCCGTCTCGGGACGACCAGTGTCGATTCGCACTTGACGCACTTGAGCACGCGGCCGGGCGCGTAGCCCGCGACGTTGTAGCGCGCCCCGCATTTTTCGCAGCGCAGGATCGCCTTGTCCTGCTCGGCGAGTAGTTCCTTGATCTGCGCGATGTTCAACCAGCCGCGCTCGACCATTATCTCGCCGAGCTGGCGCGCCTTGCCATCCGCCTCGCACTGCTCCTGGATGCGCAGCGCCTCGTTGACTCGCTCCTCCGTCGCCCAGCCCTTCTGCAGGATTATCTTCCCGAACAGGCTCTCGCGGAGCGGTTTCTTCGTCTCGGCGCTCGGCGCGTCAAGCCTCTTCGACTGGACCGAGAGGAGCCGGTCAAGCTGTTTCTGGGTAATGTATTCGCGCGCGATGAGCAGCTTGCCGAGCGGGATGGGTACGGGGCTTTCGGCCTGGGCTTGGACGCACTCGTCGAGCTGTTCGCGCGTGATGAAGCCGTTGTCGACCGCGATGCGTCCGAGCAACAGCTCGTCCTGCGTCTGCTCGACGGGCAGGCTACTTCTGGAAATTGCCGATGGCGTCTTCAAGCTTGCGTCTCACGAGATGGTGTTTTTCGGCCGCGAGTGCCTTCTGAAGGGCCTGTCTTGTGGCCGGACTCGAATCGACCTGCGCCAGCGCCTCAGCCGCGGCGGCCCTGATCCCCCAGTCCGATGAGCCGAGCAACTTGCGCAGCAGGGCGGCCGATTTCGGTTCTCTGAGCCGGCCGAGTGTCTCGACCGCGAGTGCCGCCGGGATCTCGGAGAACTCGCCCGTCCGCTCGGCCCCCTGTGCGGCGAACGGCTCGAGCAGTTTCGCGAGCTCCGTGCGCGGATTGGCCGCCGCTTCGGGCGCGCCGCCGCCGGCGGTCGGGGTGACGGGCGTTGTTGCAGGCTGAGGTTCCGCGGGCGGCTGCGCGACCGACACGAGCGCGTCGGCCGCGGCGGACCGGACCGAGAAGAACCTGTCGGCGAGCGCGCCGATGAGCGGCTTCACGCACATCGGCTGTTTCAATTTTCCAAGCGCGACCGCGGCCTCGCGTCGCACGGGTTCGGCCCGGTCGCTCAGGACGGAGAGCAGCGTATCGCAGGCCTGAGTGTCGCCGATCGCGCCGAGCGCGGCGACCGCGTTCGACCTCACAATCCAGGCGCGACCGCTCGTCGCAAGAGCGCAGAGTGGCGGGACTGCGGCGGCCGATCCGTTGCCGATCGACCCGAGAAGCCGCGCCGCCTGCGCGGCGGCGGGGTCGTCGGGGAACTCCAGCCTGCCCGCGAGCGCCGGCACGGCCGGTGCGCCGATGCCGGCCACGACGTCCTCGAGCACGGCGATCTCGCGCGGGTCCTGCGTGCCGAGGTGCGCCACGAGGCAATCCATCGCGCCTGGACCGAGCTCGATGAGGCTGCGCTTCGCGCCCACGGACTTCTCCGAGTTGGGGCCACCGGAGGGATCACACGCATCGGCAAAGAGGCGTTCGACCTCGCCGGGTCCGCCGGGGAGGTCGCCCGCTTGCGCGAGACACGGCCTCGGGCATGCGACCGACGCAGCAAGCAACACGAGGCAGATCAGGGCTGAAAAATCGCGGCGCATCTGTCTTCTATGGCCTCTGAGAAGAGACAAAAGCATCCTGGACGGTACTCGGGTGAAGATACCACAGAAACGGGCGGTTGTCAAGGAAGAAGACGGGAGGGCTGAGAATCCTCAACCGGCTGAATGAGGAGCCTACTTGTTCTCCGCGCCGCCAGTCTCGACCTTCTTCGTCTCCACGTCCATCCCGACGCCCCACATCGCCTTCGTCCAGAGCGAATCGTTCCGGCCGTAGCCGGCACGCGCAGACGAATATGAATCGCTACCGGACATGTCGAGCAGTATCCCGATGCTGCCGAAATCGCGCCGCGCGTTCCCGTACCCCTGCGCGCTCCGGTCGTCCGATGACGCGTAGCAGTCGTGACCCTCGTGGTCCGCCAGCAGCCCGATGCCGTTCGAGCTTCCGACCCCCTGTGACATCTCCGAGGAACAGTACGCGTCGTTGCCCTTCAGGTCGAAGACCATCCCGATCGCAAGGTCGTGACCGCAACCCTGCGCGAAGCCTTTCGAATTGTACTTGTCGTTGCCGTCGCCCTCGATGAGCAGGCCGACCCCGCCGTGGATTCCCATGCCCTGCGCGTATTGGCACGCGCTGTACGTGTCCTGCCCGCGCGAGTCGACCAGCAGGCCGAGCCCGAACCAGTACCCCAGCCCCTGGCCAAAGACGTCCGCGGAGTAGACGTCGTTGCCGTCCGAATCGAGCAGAAGCCCGATCCCGCCCGACGCGACGGGCTTGATGCCGAGCCCGCACCCCTGCGACAGCGCGAGGAACCTGTCCTGGAACCGAACGCCGTCGAGGTACTTGCCGCCCGCGGAATAGAGATCGTTACCCGCAAGATCATGGAGCAATCCGAACCCGCCCGGGCCGCCGAACGCCTGCGAATGGAGCGCGGCGTTGTAGACATCATTGCCGGCGCCGTCGAGCATCAACCCCAGGCCGAACGCGCCCGCGCCCTGAACGCACGTGTCGCCAAAATATCTGTCGCTGCCCGCCGTGTCGCGCAACATCCCCACGCCCAGGATACCGCAACCCTGGCAGAAACTCCCGCCGAGGTACGTGTCGTTCCCGGCCGCATCGACAAGGAATCCGATCCCGAGCAGGCCCGCGCCCTGCGCGAACGGGCCCGAAGCCCGGTACAGGTCGTCACCGCCAAGGTCGATGAGCACGGAGAGCGGCGATTTCTTTCCGCGCGCCGCGCCCGCCTGGCAGTTGTAGGTGTCGTTTCCGCCAAGGTCGACCAAGAGCAGGGTCCGTTCCATCGGCGGATGGACATCGTCGCCCGTGCCGCGCACGATGATCGGCCCGTACGGCGTGTCGCATTGAAACGCAATCGCGCCCCATGCCTTGTCCTGAGGCAGCGTCTTCAAGGTCCGACATGCGGCATCGACGGCGGAGCCGAGCGCCGTCGCGGCCATGTAGAGGCGCGACCGCGACACCTTCGCGATTATCTTCACGAGAGAATCCGCCGCGGCTGTTTCGTAAGAGAGTCCGCCCATCTCGAGGACCAGCGGCAGCTCTTTGACGAGCCGGTCATGCTCCTCCGCGGAGAGCGGCGCCGATGATTCGATCGTCTCGCCAAGCGATGCCGACATCAGCGAAAGGAGATCGGTCAGCGCGTTCTGGACCGGGGCCGGGATCGACTTGAACCCGTCCTCGGCCTTCTTCAACCGCTTCGCGTCGAGCGACTCACCCGCCTTGGCGTAGACCGACTTGAGTATCTCCGGAAAGGTCGGCGCGCCCTTCGGCTCCTCGCCGATCGCCGTTGCGACATCGGTCTCGTTGACGCCGAGCCCGATGAGTCTGGACGTGTCCGGGTGGAACCGTTCGACGGCCGCGCAGAGCGATTCCGCCCGGTCGCGCGCGCCCGCCGGACGCTGCAATAGTTCGCGGACCGCGTGCACGCGGAAAGGATCGTCGGAGTACTGCTTCTCGAACTCCAGGTCGGCCCGGGTCAACTTGATCGCCTTGAGCGCCTCGTCAAGACATTCGTCGAAGCTCTTCCCCTCATACGGCCCGGCCGGCTGCGGTTCCTGGCAGACACCCGGCCCGAACAGGAGCGCGAGGCAGGACAGTGCGAGGACGGCAAGGGACAGGAACCTGGCAAACTGCTTCATACTCTCAACTCTGCAACAGAGGAACTGGGGGAACTCAGGGATCCAGGGGAATTAGCCGGCATTATTCACGAACAAAGACAAGAAGACGACACCGTGTCGCATCTGGGAGCGCCGGCATCCTTGCCGGCTTCCTTCGGGAAATCGGCCCCGACGCGTCGGGGCGCTCCCAGATCATGAATAACCTGGCTAGTAGCGACTTCGGCCGCTCGTACGATCAGCGACTGAAGTCGCTGCTACAAACCCGGGCAAGGTCAGCGCTGTTGCATGCCTTCGAGCTTCCGTTCAAGGACTTGCGTCGCGGGCGTGAATCCCCGCAGAATCAACCGCTCCGGATCGTCGCCCGCGAGCGCGTGCGCAGGCACCAGACCTACAATCTCACTGAACGCGATCCGGACTCCGTCCGCCTCGGCGAGGTTCCAGATCTCGTCGAACACCCTGAAGATCGACGTCTTGCGGTAGTCAGTCAGGTTCATCGTGACCTGCGCGCAGCCGGTCGTCCCGGGCGCGATACCAAGCGCCTTCACCGCGGGAAGGCCGCCATCGGACTCGCGCAGCTTCCTGGCGATGCGCTTTGCCAGTGCGGTGGAGTCGGTTGCGAGGTAGACATTGTACGCTATCAGAAAGAACCGGGCCCCGATCGCGACTGCGCCCGCCGTGGGATGGACACGGTCCGGTCCGAAATCCGGCCTCGGCGCGGTGCCCTTCGCGAGCCCGTCGCGCACTGCTTCGAACCCGGCGCCGCGTATCTTCGGCAGGCTGCGCCGCTCAGGCGAAGTGGCGGCCGATTCGTAGAGATATACGGGGATCGCCAGCTCTTCCGCGATGCGACGCCCGACACGTGCCGCGAGCTCGACGCAATCGGCAATCTCGACTCCGCGGATCGGCACGAAAGGGACGACGTCCGTCGCGCCCATCCGAGGATGCGCGCCGCTGTGCCTGGTCAAGTCTATGAGCTCAAGCGCCTTGCCCGCCGCCTGGAACGCCGCCTCCGCAACCGGGTCCGGCGGGCCCGCGAATGTCACAACGCTCCTGTTGTGGTCGGGGTCGCTCTCGGCATCAAGAAGCGCTACCCCGCGGACGCGTTCTATCGCGGCAACGATCTCGTGCACCACCTCGGGCCTCCGCCCTTCGCTGAAGTTCGGAACGCATTCGACCAGGGCGTCCTTGGTTGTAGTCATGAAAGTCGTCTCTCAAGAGTCAATATTGCCGAAGTACTGCAGTACTGCCCACTGTCTGTCATGCCAAGCCTGGCTCGGCATCTCCTTCACCAACAGGCCGGAAGCGTGCAGGAGGAGATTCCGTCCGCCGCAGCGGACCCGCCGGCCGACACAAAGTCCGGAATGACAGCACGCGGAGTTCCCTGAACAAGTACGACTATTCCGCAAACCCGCGTAGATGCGCCTCAATACAGCGCGGAAGATCCCGGGTGTTGTAGCCTCCCTCCAGGGTCGATACGACTTTGCCGCGGCAGTGCTTCCGCGCGTAGTTCTTCACAAGCCGCGTCAGCTTCTCGAAGTCCTCGACCTCGAGACTGAGCCCGCCGATCGGGTCGTGTATGTAGGCGTCAAAACCGGCCGACACGAGGACGAGCCCTGGATTGAAATTCGCCGCGGGTCCGGTCAGGACACTCTCGAACGCCGCGATGAACTCCTCTCGGGTGACGTCGTATGACATCGGCCTGTTCACGGTGAACCCTTTGCCGGCGCCCTCGCCCGTCTCGGTATCGTGGCCTGTCCCGGGGTAGAACGGGTAGCGGTGCGTCGAAAACAAGAGCACACTGGGATCGGTGTAGAACGTGTCCTGTGTTCCGTTGCCGTGATGGACGTCCCAGTCGACGATGAAGATCCGTTCGATCCCGTGTTTCCTTTGCGCATGCCTCGCGCCTATGGCGATGTTGTTGAAGAGGCAGAAACCCATCGCGTGCGTCGGCGTGGCGTGGTGTCCCGGTGGCCTGACCATGCAGAAGGCGTCGGACTCCGGGCCGGCGACCACAGCGTCGATCGCGGCCATAATGCCGCCGGCCGCGGACAGCGCCGCGTTCAGCGAGCCCTTTGACATCACCGTGTCCATGTCCAGGTATCCGCCGCCGCATTGCGCGACGCGTTTGATGGATTCGATGTGCTGCTTCGTATGTACGTAGCCCAGTTCCTCATCGGTCGCCTTCCGCGCAGGCACATGGGCGAGCTTGTCCCACATCCCGGTCTTCTTCAGGTGCGCGCACGTGGCGCGAAGACGCTCTGCATTCTCCGGATGCGGGCCGGTGTCGTGCTCCAGGTAGACGTCGTCATACACAAGGGCAGTCATGAAACAACTCCTTAATATTCCGGACGCCAGGCTACTCTACGTAATTGTTTCTGAATGGCATTTCCTGGGAGCATCGGCAGACCGCAGGGAAGGAACACGGATTTCACAGATTCTACGGATTTCGCCTGGGACGTAGAAACTGTGAAATCCGTCCAATCCGCGTGAGCGGCAGGTCATTTCTCCGGCTCCGCCCCCAGGTACATTGTGGCCATCGGATCGTTCGGGGCGATTTCCAGGACCTTTTCCCAGCATCTGCGTGCTGCTTCCTTGCGGCCGAGCGATTCCAGGAGTATCCCTTTCTCTTGGAGGACGAGCAGGTCGGTAGGGAACCGGTCAAGCCATTCGTCGTGCAGGTGGAGCGCATCGTCGGATTTGTCCAGGGCAGCGAGCAGTCTCGCTGCCTCGGTGTAGCCGGCCCGGAACAGCGGATTCGCCCAGCGGGCGCGGTCATACTGGGCCAGCGCCTCCTCGCTGTCGCCTTGGGCCTCGAGGAAGGACGCGTAGACGAACCGCACGTACTCGTCGTGCGGCGCCTGCGCAAGTGCCGTCTTGAAGACCGAGTCCGTCCTGTCGCGATCAAGCGGCGCCGGGGTCGTTGCCTGCTCGCAGAGGGCACCTTGCGTGTACGCATAGTACAGGGACGGATCGAGCTTGGAGGCGTTTGTGTAGTATGAGGCGGCGGTCTCGTACTGGTACGCTATGCGGCTCCTGGCTGCCCATTCGAAGCAGTATGCGCCGAGGAAGCGCATGGTCGCCCCGGTCGCGGCAAGGCCGCCGATGACCAGTATCGCAAAGGTTGCGGTGATTCGCGTGGTTCGCTCGCGTCGTGTCTCGCCGCTCGGGGTAGAATGTCGTGTGCCTCTTCCGATCAGCCCGAGCTGGAGCCAGAAAACGGCCGCAGTCGGGGCGTCGTAGAGAGGGTAGTGCACGATGCCGTGGAAGATCACGACCGCTGCGGACGCGCCCGCGGCGGCAAGGAAGCCGCGGGCCGGAACGCCGGATCGGATATGCGCAACGACCGTGCACGAGGTCGCGAGTAAGACGAAGAGCAGCGACACGAGACCTACGATACCGGTTTCCGCGGCCTGCTGGACCGGATCGTTGTGCGCAAAACGAGGCAGCATGTCGAGATCGCTGTTGCTCTGAGACCAGAGGTGCTTCCTGCGATGTTCCTGACCGGCCAACTGGTAGGTTCCATACCCGCTTCCCGCCACCGGACGGGCGAGGAAGACATCAAGCGCCACCTGCCATGCGAACCTCCGCTCCTTGATCGACTTGCTCTCGGCATCAAAGGCGTTTCTTACGCTCTCCGTGAAGGCTACGGGCTTGGCCCGCCGCGAGTTGACGAACATAACGGCAAGCGCAGTGAGCGCAACGGCGAAGACCAACAGAAGAAACCGAAATGACGCGCCCTTCCCGTGCGCGGAATTCGCCCCGCCGGGATCGGTGCCGGGACCCGGCCCGCCCGGGACTGCGCGCGTAGACTCGCCATCTGTGTTCCTTGCCGCCGCCAGTCTGTGCATCAGCATGAGAGCGAACGCGACCCCGAGACCTAACGCCGCCGCAAGCCACGCGCCGCGCGTTCGGGACAGGATCAACGCCGCACAGCACAGCGAAAGGGCGATCGCCTGAACCATCGCGCCTGCGATCGCGCCGTGAGCGGAGGCTGTCGCGCAGGTTCCCACGCGGCCAGCTCCGGTACGGGCCGATTCATGCGAGGGTGGGGTCAACAGAAGGTAGACCTGCAGGGGCAGCACGACCGCCAGGAACGAGGCCAGCAGGTTGCGGTTTATCGTTGTCGCGGAGAACTGGTTCGCGTCCTCGGAAGGCAGGCGCAGCGGGTCCAGGCCGATTCGCTGCGCCAGGCTGTAGACGGCCACCAGTGTCGCGGACACGCCCAGGGCAGCGTACAGTAATCTCGCGTGACTGTCGATGCTGCGCCGGCCCGAGACCCGGCGCGCTGTGAGGTAGATGAGGCCGCACGCCACCGCCGAGGGATAGCTCATCCAGGCTTGTTCCGGATGCGGCGAGAGAATGACGGAGACGAGAACCGCGCCTTGCCAGCACAATACGGCCGCATCGAGCAGGCAGAACGTCGTGGATCCCGACCGGTCCAACAGGGCCGCGAGCACGGCTACGTATGCGAGAACGGCCGCGACGCTCCATTTCATGGTAAGCTGAAGCGCTGGATTGCACTCGAAACGTGCGGACACGAGCGCCGCAGCCATCACCACGCAGACGAGCAGGATTGTCTGAAGGCCTGCCCTGGCCGGCTTCGAGAACGAATCGCAGGCGGATATGTCGGGTTCACTCATGAGCATCGCTTCACTTGAGCATCAGGGACGAAAGACAATTCGTCGGTCCGTCATTCCGGATCGCCTGTCATTCCCGCGGAAGCGGGAATCCAGCCCCTTGTCCGGGCGAATCCAATCGCTGTCCTTCCCGCGCAAACGGGAATCCAGCCTCTTGTCCGCGCGAACCCAATCGCCTGTCATTCCCGCGGAAGCGGGAATCCAGCCTCTTGTCCGCGCGAACCCAATCGCTGTCATTCCCGCGCAAGCGGTAATCCAGCCCCTTGTCCGGGCGAACCGGCACCCTCAATCTAGTGCCTTCCGTGAGCAACCGAGATCCGGCCATCACGTGGTGGACTGTGTCTTCGCGCAGGTCAGCCTGAAAAGTCCCGAGAGCCGGCGGCCCTGAAACGTCACGACCACCTCGTCCGTGGACCACGTTGCCGGCACGTACTGACCCGCATCGACAATGTGCACAGTGCCTCGCCCGCCGCCGATGTCGCCCTCGAATTCCAGGTAGCGCATGCGGTGGCCCGCAAGTCGTTCGCATGCGTGTGCAGGCCGATCTTGCGTCGATGCGCCGGTGGCCGGCACGACGGGCTCGAACCGCCAACTGCGTTCGGGCCTCTTCTGCACGCTCCGTGCGCGTGGCGCGAACGGATCCCCGGGCCGTCCGATGTCGGGCGCTTCCCACGGCGGCAACCGGAACGACCACGTGGCGAGCGTGCCTTCGCGCTCGAACATCAGATCGTAGTGGGGCGACTCGCCGGGCCGGCGGTGTTCCTGGACTACGAAACGCTTCGCTTGTTGATCCGCGATCATCACCAGGCCCCAACCCGCACTATTCACGAATCAAGGGAGAGCATCGACGCACTGTCATTCCGAACTCGGTTCGGAATCTGCTTTACCACTTGCACCGCCCTTTGCTGAAGGAGATGCCCCCGACTGCGGTCGGGGGCATGACGGCGAATTGAAGTTCATGGACGGATCGGCCCCGGGGACATCAGAAGTCCGTTCCGTCGGGCTACAAATATACACGAGAAGGCAGGCATGTTCAAGCAAATGGAGTGCGGCCAGTGGGACAGGCGTCGATCTGCCGGGGTTCGCAGGCGTTTCAGACCGGATACCGCGTGCGCTTGATTTCCTGCCAGGAATTCGGTATCATCTGCTTCGTGGCATTCCGGCCGCGCGAGGTCTCCGGTCGAATTGGAGACGCCTGGCTCTTGCGTGGGCAGTGCGCGGCGTGAGCGTGAATGGAGACGGACTGCTCGCCGCGCAGCCTTTGGTAATTCTATATTCTAGGTCTGACCCCAGTGGTTCCTGACGGCGCACCCGACAAGGCACCGACGCCGCATGCCGGCGAGCCGGCGCGACCGGTCCGGGACCTTTCTACCCAGGAAACGCAGGTCATCTCCCCCAAAGCGTCCGTACCGGCGGAAGCGACCGCGCATGATACCGGGCTCGTTGCGCCAAGCGCCCCGACGCTCATCGAGAAGTCTCGCCTCGGCCGGGATACACAGCCCTCCGCAAAGGGCTTGCCGGCGCCGGATGGACTGCTGGCCCCGCCGTGCCGGTTCGGCAAGTTCGACGTCGTTCGCGAGATCGGTCGAGGCGGGATGGGGATCGTCTACGAGGCGTTCCAGCGCGACCTTGCGCGATGCGTTGCCCTCAAGGTGATGCGGCCCTGGGCGGATACGAGCCAGGAAGGGATCGAGCGGTTCGTCAGCGAGGCGCGCGCAGCAGCCAAGCTCATCCACCCCGGCATCGTCGCCATCCATGAGATCGGCGTCGAACATAACCTCAACTACTTCACCATGGAACTGATCGAGGGCGAGGCACTCTCGACGATTCTGTTGCGCGGCCCTCTCCTCCCCAGACGTGCGATGGAGCTCACGTCTCACCTCGCCCGCGCCGTCGCATACGCAAACAACAACGGCGTGATCCATCGCGACCTGAAACCGGGCAATATCATCGTTCTGCGCGACGGCACCACAAAGATCACCGACTTCGGACTTGCGCGGGACTTGGCGCGCGAAGGGGAGCGGCTGACGGTCGACGGCTCCATCGTCGGAACGCCCGAATACATGTCTCCCGAACAGGCGCGCGGCAGCACTGACGACATCGGACCGCACAGCGACGTGTACTCGCTAGGCGCCGTCCTCTACGAAATGCTCGTGGGCAACCCCGTGTTCGCAAAGAAGCCGGTCGCCGCGCTGCTGCTGGATGTGGTCGGTGGAACGCCCGTCCCGGTCGGGCGGGCGAATCCGCGCGTCGGGCGCGATGTGCAGACGATCTGCATGAAATGCATCGAAAAGGAGGCCCGTCACAGATACGAATCGGCGCGCCTGCTGGCGGATGACATCGATCGGTACCTGCGCGGCGAGGCGATTGCCGCCCGCCCGCTGGGCAGGTTCGCCCGCGGGGCGCGATTCGCACGCAGACATGCGGGGATCGTGATCTCCGTCGCAGCCGGCGTATTTGTCCTCGTCGCCGCCGTCGCGCTCTTCCTCTACTGGCGCGCAAGGGAACGTGAGCTCGAAAAGTCCCCCTGGACGCTCGTGCTGCGCGACGACTTCTCCGGCGCGGACCCCGGCGCCGAGTGGGACAACGCCTGGGCCAATGCGCGACTTGTCGACGGCACGCTCGAAATCGATGGTACTTCAGACAGACGGCTCGAGAACCTCGAACAGCAGATACATGGTCGCGTGACGCCGGGCGAGCCCCCGACTGTCGTCTACGATTTCGCGACGGAGGAACAGTTGGTGGACTGGTGCGGCGACATGGACTGCGTCCAACTCGCGAATGGCGGGCTCGTCATGGCCGGGCCCGGCGGTGTCCGCGGGATCGGGCCCGCGCTTCGCTGGACAGGGCCAATCATCATCGAAGGGACATTGTGCGACATGGGACAGGACCTCGTGTCCGTCGGCATGCTGATTGAAGGCGACCAGGGGTCTGCGCAAATCATCTATGCGGCAGACTACGAGGGCAGGATTACACTGGCCAATCAGAACGGGAGCAGGAGAGAATTCTTCGGGCGCAGACTCAAGAGAGGGGCGGATTCGAGGATCAAGATCGTCGCAGGCAACAACGTGATGCAGTTGTTCCTGGACGATGACATGATCATGGATGGACCTGCGGAACTCGGTTCAAGCATCGGCGTCGAGTTCTACACGCGGCGGAAGGAACGATTCCTGATGAAGAAGATTATGGTGACCGGCGTGCCGGTTTCGCTGGTGCGCGAAAGATTTGTCGTTTTTTCCGGACGGGCCGGAGAGCACCTGTGGTTGTCCTTCGACCTTGCGCCCCAGGAGACGGGCGGCGGCGACATGTCCGCTTTCATCTGCAGCGACAGGCCGGGATCGGGCTATTGTCTGCGCTTTGTCCTGGGCGGCGAACCCCCGGGTCCGGCCCAGGGCTACGTGGCGCTCCAGCGCGAGGGAATGGAAGTTACGCGTGCAGAGGCCTTCCCTGTGAAGGACGGGACAACATGCTCGATCGAGTTCGCGAGGGACGGGGGCAAGGTGTGGGCCAGTGCGGGCGGCAGGCAGATCCTGGAATACTCCGACCCGGATCCACTCCGTGGGCCACAGTACGAACGGTTCGGGATCGGTGTCAGGCAGGCCAGGGCGCGATTCGACAACATCGTTGTGAAGAGGCGAAGCCTGGCGCTTAGGATATCTCCACTGGACGTCGCCGACAAGTTCTACGCGCGCGGACACTACGGAGAGGCGATCGATGAATGCCGGGAGATCATCCGAGCATATCCCGGCCAGGAGGTCGCCCGAAGCGCGGAAGAGCGCGTCATCCGATGCCAGGAGCAGATGGGCGAGTGGGAAGCGGCCATGGCCGGGCTGCGGCGGCTCCTGGCGGGTGAGCGCGGTGCCGAACAGGACGACGTTCAGGTCAGGGAACGATGCAACAACCTCGCGGCCCGGATCCTGATCTGCCTCATAAACCTTGATCGTGTCGGCGAGGCCGTGGCGTGGTGGGAGGCGTGGAAGGGCCGGATTCACGCGCGCACGTTGGCGAATTGGGTATTGCCCCGCAGTGCGCGCGACCTGATGTACGGGCTTGAAGGCCGTGGAGTGAGCCTTGCACTGCGCGGTGAGCACGTGGAGGCGCGCGACTGCTTCACCCTTTCGCTCACGCTTGCGCAGGTGCTGGGGATGGGACAATCGGTGCGCAGTTGCTCCTACCAGCTCGGCAAGACCCTGTTCGCGCTCAGGCGATTCTCGGAGGCGATTGACTGTTTTCTGCTGAGCAAGAACCTCTGCGGCTCGGCCGAAACACGGAGCGACGCCTTCGCAGGGCGGTGTGCGACGGACATCTGGATCGGGAACTGCTACCGCGAGATGGGCGATATCGACCGCGCGGTCGAGGCGTATCGCACCGGGATCATCGAGACCCCGGACGATCTGCTCGGGGGCGCGCAACTGGCCTACTGGATCGGCTACGCGTATTTTCACAAGGGCGACTACGAGAGTGCGCGCCGCGAATGGCGGAAGATGGCGACCGAGTATGCGGACGTGAGAGACGGGATCTACGTGTTGCTTGTCGGCGCGGACTTGGGCGAACGGACCGAGGACGAGATGCGCGAGCGGTTGAAGGGGTCGCTCGAAGAGAACGACATCTGTTTTCATCTGGCCATCGGCTATGAGATGACGGGCGACATGGAACGCGCGAGGGAATACCACAGGAGATGCATACAGGAAACCAACCCGGATACTCCCGCAGAATTCCCCGCGGAGCTCGCCGCGGACCGGCTTCGAATTCTCGACGAAAGAAAGAAGTAGGGAATTGTCCCTCCGCTCTCCGGGTCTCTCCGGGGTCAG